>DVNA01000150.1 GCA_018714665.1 Candidatus Gallibacteroides avistercoris
GTTCATCCCTTTCCCTTCCGAGATTGTCGTACCTCCGGCAGCATACAAAGCCGCATCCGGCGAACTGAACATCATCCTGGTAGTTGTCTTCGCCACCATAGGTGCCAATATAGGAGCCCTCATCAATTACGGTATCGCCTACTTCGTAGGGAGACCTATCGTCTATAAATTCGCCAACAGCCGGATAGGCCACATGTGCCTGATCGACGAAGCCGCAGTAATGAAAGCCGAAAAATATTTCGACGCACACGGAAAAATCTCCACCTTCATCGGACGGCTCGTCCCCGCCGTACGCCAACTCATATCCATCCCCGCCGGATTAGCCCGTATGAAACTCTCCACCTTCCTGTTATACACAACCCTAGGAGCCGGATTATGGAACATCATCCTGGCAATCATCGGATACTCGCTGGCCTCTGTCGTTCCACAAGACCAACTGATGGAAAAAGTAGCCCAATACAGCTCCGAGCTCTCCTACCTGTTCATTGCCATCGCAGTATTCATCGTAGGCTTTTTGGTTTATAAAGGAATGAAAAAAGGAAAATAATCCACGCCTGCCCCATTTAATCCAGGCCATGGTCGTGCAACCAAGAAAAAATCGTCCGATAAACGAACTTCCTGACATCTTTGCGCGACAAAACCAGATCGTGTAGCCCGTCTTTCACCTGCACCTGGGTAACGTCGGCACCCAGACCTTTCCCATACGTTTCAATATCGGCCACATCCAACACGGCATCCGCCTGCTGATGGTCGGGGCTCCATACCGTGCCGTATTCACTCTTATCCGAAAACATCACCAAGACCGGACACGGAATCTGCAAACCCTCCTGCACCTCCACCTGTGCCCGGTGAATGGCTCGAATCCACCCCGACGTTACCGCCGGCGACTGCACCATCTTCTTAGACGTATCGTACTCCCACTCCCCGTGTTTATCCTTCAACAAACTCTCTGCATAAGCCGTAGACTCCGACTGGCTTATCGGAATACCCTTAAACAACAAGGCAATAGCCGAAACAGCCGGCACCAATACCGATTCCTGAAACCACGAAAGGTTCATATCCAAAAACGGACTGTTCAGAATCAACCCCTGAACCGGAAGATTCTCCTTGCGATGCTGGCAATACAGCGAGGTAATCAAACCTCCCGTAGAGTGTCCCATCAATACGATCTCATCATTACCCTCCTCCTTTATTATTTGCAGGGCGGTATCAATATCGGCAAAATATTCGTCAAGAGAGTGTACTTCGAACGGAGTCTGCCCCTCCAAAATAGAACGGCCGTATTTCCGCAAATCTACCGCATAGAAGTTAAACAGCGAATCTCGAAAGAGGTGGGCCATCTGCGACTGAAAAAAATAATCGTTATAACCGTGTACATACAGCACCGCCCGACAAACAGAATCCGATGGAGCAAAACGCACCAGCGTAGTAACCACCCGCCCCGCATAATCATCGGGCATCTCTATGGTACGCTGCTCAAATCCCTCGCCCAGAATATCCGGACGGTACTGCGCCGAAAGGCCCCAGAAAGCGCATCCCAGCAACACCGACAAAAAAACGGACTTATACCGACTTCCCATAACAACCTCCACAAACTAATCGGCCAACGAATTTTTTATATTGAAAAAAACCTTATTCAACATCGTACCGGCAGCAGCCAGCTCCTCCGGAGACAGCACCGACAAAGCCTCCTCCATTGTACTGACAACAAGCGCCTGGGTCACCTCCTCCAAACCGCTGCCCTTCTCTGTCAAACGGATGATATTGATACGACGGTCCCTCGCATCGGACGAACGCGTAACCAATCCCTGTTTTTCCAGGTTATCAATCAAACGGGTCATACTGGGCTTATCCTTAAACGTAGTATTGCACAACTCCTGCTGGGTAACCCCGTCCTTCGACCACAAATAATACAGCACCGTCCACTGCTCAGGTGTAATATCGATATTCATTTTGCGGAAGTTACGGTACAACTTACGGTTGATGGCCGTGGAAATCTTCCCGCTCAACAAGGCAAACAGGGCCTGCGTATCAATAGCAAAAACACTCATAAGAAATAAAAATAATTGTCAAACCAATCATTGCAAAAACAACCATACAAATGTAAAACAATATAATTGACCAACCAATAAACAACCACATAAAAAAAAAGTTTATCCCCACAGACAGGCAAACGGTACGCATCAACAAAAATCTGCAAAAAAAAACAGAGAGTCATTGTCAATTCAATAATAATGTGTAACTTTGCGCCTCGAAGATTTTAATAACCAAAGTTAAACCAAACAAGTATGAATTACTACGAAACCGTTTTCATTTTAACTCCCGTTTTATCTGACGCTCAGATGAAGGAAGCGGTAGAAAAATTCAAGACCTTTTTGCAACAAGAAGGGGCGGAGATTATAAATGAAGAGAATTGGGGTTTACGTAAATTAGCCTACCCCATTGACAAAAAATCAACAGGCTTCTACAATTTGCTTGAATTCAAAGCAGAACCGAGTGTAATTGCGAAACTGGAAGTAAACTTCCGCCGCGACGAACGCGTAATCCGCTTCTTGACATTCAGAATGGACAAATACGCTATCGAATACGCCGCAAAAAGAAGAAGTATGAAATCTAAAGAAGGAAAGGAGAACTAAGCAATGGCACAACAAAATCAATCAGAAATCAGATATTTAACTCCTCCCTCAGTGGACGTTAAAAAGAAAAAATACTGCCGGTTCAAGAAAAACGGAATCAAATACATCGACTACAAAGATCCTGAATTCCTGAAAAAATTCTTGAACGAACAAGGAAAAATCCTTCCCCGCCGCATCACGGGCACTTCGTTGAAATTTCAACGCAGAGTAGCTCAGGCTGTAAAAAGAGCCCGCCATTTGGCTTTGCTCCCCTATGTAACAGACATGATGAAATAATTTAACGAAGGAGGAAAATAAGCATGCAAGTAATATTAAAAGAAGACGTCATCAATCTGGGATACAAAGACGATGTAGTAACCGTAAAAAGCGGATATGGCCGCAACTACCTCATCCCCCAAGGCAAAGCTGTTATCGCTACTCCTTCGGCTCTGAAAGTGTTGGCCGAAAACATGAAACAACGCGCCCACAAGCTGGCAAAAATCAAAGCTGACGCCGTTGAACTGGCCGCAAAATTAGAAGGTGTATCATTAACTATCGGTGCAAAAGCCAGCACTACCGGAAAGATTTTCGGTTCTGTAAACAACATACAGATTGCCGAATCTTTGGCCAATGCCGGTTTTGAAATTGACCGCAAGATTATCTACATCAAAGAAGCCATCAAAGAGGTAGGTTCTTACAAGGCTGTATTAAAACTTCACAAAGAAGTAAATGTAGAGATTCCCTTTGAAGTTGTAGCAGAATAATTGCAAAATTTATCTTCTCTACAACCTACTTTACAAGTTTATTTTGGTAACTTTGAAAACAAAAAGCTATGTTAAGTAAGAAAATCGAAGAAGCATTAAATGCCCAAATCAATGCAGAATTTTGGTCTGCATACCTTTATCTTTCCATGTCCGCCAATTTCGCGTCAATGGGTTATACCGGTTTTGAAAACTGGTTTGAAGTACAATTCAAAGAAGAGCAAGACCACGCGATGATATTCATCAAATACATCCAATCACGCGGAGGCAAAGTAACACTCTCACCCATTACGGAAGTCAAAAGCGCTTGGGAAACCCCGTTGGCAGCTTTCAACGACACATTGGAACATGAAAGAAAAGTAACTACAATGATCAACAACCTCTATGCGTTGGCTACCGAAGAAAAAGATTATGCCACACAGAGTATGTTGAAATGGTTCATCGACGAACAGGTAGAAGAAGAAGAAACTGCACAAGAAATCATCGACAATCTGAACATGATCAAAGACAACGGGTTTGGCCTTTACACCCTCAACAAAGAATTGGGCGCTCGTACCTATACACAGGCCTCTCCCTTGACTGCCGAATAAACAAAATTCAGATAATCGCAAAAACCTGCATGACCCGCTCATGCAGGTTTTTTTATTCCCATTTCCCCCAACCAAGCGAATTATTGCACAAACCGCCACATATATAAAATATTTTTAATATATTAGCATCATGGTTGCAAACAAATAACCTTCGTGGAAGAGAGCGGTGTCAATTTAGCGAACAACTGGTTATATTATAGTTTCTACATCATCTATATCATAACCATCCTGAGTACGGTGGTAGTTGTCATTTCCGAAAATCGGAATCCGGTAAAGACCATCGCATGGGTAGTCGTTTTGCTGTTTCTACCAGTCATTGGTATCATCTTTTATTTCTTCTTCGGGCAGGATTTCACCAAATACCGCATGATATCCCGCAAAAGTTTAAAGAAACTCATCCAGCAATCAGAATATGCCGATCCCACGGAACAAGAAAAAGAGCTACCGGCCAGGGCCCTGCAACTGATACGCCTCAACTACACGACAAACAGTGCACCGTTCTACGCCAACAACGCCATCACGATATTCACCAACGGACAAGAAAAATTTGACCGATTGAAAATAGAACTGTTGGCAGCCCAGAAATACATACACATACAATACTACATTTTTGAAAACGACAAGTTGGGCAATGAGATATCCGACATCTTGATCGAGAAGGCACAAGCGGGTGTCGAGGTACGGCTCATCTACGACGACGTAGGATGCTGGCGGGTTGACAACGCCTTCTTTGAACGGCTTTCCCAGGCGGGTGTCATCGTCAGGCCTTTCATGAAGGTAACCTTTCCCCGGCTGGCCAACAAGATCAACTACCGCAACCACCGCAAGATTGTGGTAATAGACGGAAAAACCGGCTTTATGGGAGGCATGAACATCGCCGACCGTTACGTAGAAGGGTTGCCCTGGGGAAGTTGGAGAGACACACACATCATGATAAAAGGGCCTGGCGTACACGGGCTACAATCCTCCTTTTCCGTAGACTGGTAT
The DNA here is from genome assembly GCA_018714665.1 of Candidatus Gallibacteroides avistercoris. Classification (GTDB taxonomy): domain Bacteria; phylum Bacteroidota; class Bacteroidia; order Bacteroidales; family CHK158-818; genus Gallibacteroides; species Gallibacteroides avistercoris. The sequence goes on from DVNA01000150.1 coordinate 4,954, forward strand.
TTTACAGAAAGACAGCTCCTGTACCAAGAACAATACTACCCGACGGTCGATCCCTGCGGGAAGGTAGGATTGCAAATTGTAACGGCCGGGCCCATAGGTACCTGGAAAGAGATTGCTCTGGGTATCTTCCGGGCCATTGCCAACGCACAAAAATACATCTATATACAAACGCCCTATTTCTTACCGACAGAAGGGCTCACAACAGCCCTGCAAATGGCAGCCTTGTCGAAAGTAGACGTACGCATCATGCTGCCGGCACAGTCTGACTCGACCATACTCTACCGGGGAACCTGTTCCTACATCACCCCCATGCTCAAAGCCGGCGTAAAGGTCTATTTTTACGAACCGGGATTCCTGCACGCAAAAACCGTCGTCATAGACGATTACTTTTCAACCATCGGCTCCACGAATCTAGATTTCAGAAGTTTCGAACACAACTTTGAAGTCAATGCCTTCATGTATAACGAAGAGTTGGCCATAGAGATAAAAAACATATTCCTCTCCGACCAGAAGCAGTGCCGCAGAATCACCCTCCGTACGTGGAAACGCCGCCCCTGGCGGCAAAAAGTAACCGAATCCGTAGTCCGGTTGTTAAGCCCGTTGCTCTAACATTTTCTTACCACTCTTCCTTCTCGTCATCGGGACGGAAATCATTCCCCACATTCATCAGGTACAACCGTCCGGTAGCCCGCGTCATAGCCGTATAGAGCCACCGATAGAAATCCTTACCGACAGCCTCAGGGCTCAGTACCCCCATATCCACAAAAACATTCTTCCACTGCCCCCCCTGCGCCTTGTGGCAAGTAACCGCATAACCATATTTTACTTGGAGCGCATTAAAATAGGGATCTTTCTTGATCGCCCTCATCTTTTGTTGCTTGGTATGCAAATCAGCATAATCCTCATACACCGACAAGAACAGGCGTTGGTTTTGTTCCGTGCTAAGCGCCGGCGTATCGGCCGTCAACGTATCCAACAACACCTTCACATCCATCTCTACCTCATAATCGGGGAAAAAGAGAGAGACATCCGCGAAGCGGAAACCATACATCTCTGCCCTATCCGACACCCTGACCACCCTGGCAATATCGCCATTGGCCACGAAATCGATCTCCTTATATTGTTCGCTCCAAAAATAGTTGTTCTTGGCCACCAACAACAAATCGCCCGCCGAAAGCTCCTCCTCCCGATAAAGGATACGGGAACGAATTCCCTGGTTGAACAGATTGGCTCTCTTGTTGGAACGGGTAATGACCACGGCCTCGTCCATCCCGTCGCGATCATACACCGAAGAGAGCAACTCTACCATATCCACCCCACTGACATATTGGATATCCCCATATCCCCGGGTGCGGATTTGGGGTACAGGTATCGGCTCCTGTTCCATATTGAGCCTCAAACGGGTGGCATTGTACAAAATTCCCGAATCGTTTTTTTGCCGGGCCACCTGTTTCAACTCAAAAGAGAATACCGTCAGCGCATACGTTGCCAGTTCTTCTTCCGACATGGCCCGGCTATCAGACTGTCCTATCGGAGGCAACTGGGCCGTATCACCGCAAAGGATCAACCGGCAGTGCTCTCCCGAATAGACATACTCAATCAAATCACTCAACAGGTTTCCAGACCCGACAGTAACGGAATCGCCCGACAAAGTAGAAATCATCGAGGCCTCGTCCACAACAAACAACGTATTCTTGTGCAGGTTCGGAGCCACCTGAAACCCTTCGTAATCGGCCGTAAACATCTTCTGCCGGTATATAACCTTATGTATCGTAAAAGCGGTATGCGCGGCATAAAGGCCAAATACCTTGGCGGCCCGTCCGGTAGGAGCCAACAGAATCGTTTTATACCCCAACTCCTCCAAGGCCCTGACCAGACATCCTATCACAGAGGTTTTTCCCGTACCCGCATAACCCTTCAACAGGAACAACGAGTCATCCCCCCCTTCCAAGACAAAGGAAGAGAGCCGCTCCATCAACGAGAGCTGCTCCGGAGTAGGGTCGTAATCAAGAAATTTTTTTATTCTATCAGACAATAAATGCGTCACCATATACCGTAAATTATAGCAATTTGCCGACACGAGGGAGATTTCTTTCCACCTGTCTAAAAATACAAGATCCCGGATTAACATGGACCATGTTGAAAAAGGCAGTTTCTATTTGCCTCTGCACATCCCTTTTCTTATCTTTGTAAGATAAAAACAAAGACGAAATATATAAAATTTCCGGTATATTCCCGTTATGAGAGCTCTATTTAATTTTCTGTTGTTAATTGCCATCGGTACACTGACCTATCTTTGTATCGTCAGCGTTGTCGATCCCATCCATTTCAACAGAGAGAGAGAGGCTCGCGAAGCAATAGTAATCAAGAGATTAGAAAATATCCGCAAAGCAGAAATCGTCTTTCGCAACCGATTCGGGCACTATACGGCCAATGCCGATTCGCTTATCTTGTTTATCAAATACGGCAAGTTGCCGGTTATTGAAAAGCAAGGATTCTTAAACGAGGATCAATTAAGGAGTGGATTGACCGAGAAAAAGGCGATGAAAATCATCAACAGCGGCAACCTGTCTGAAATAAAAAAGTACAATTTAGAGCATTTTCGGCGCGACACAGCCTATGTCAATATCTCAGACAGCCTTTTCGACAAGGGCTTCTCGGCCGATTCCCTGCTAATCGTCCCGGGAACCGACAAAATGTTCGAGCTGGAAACCGGAGAAATCATTACCGCCTCGGGATACCCGGTAAAACTGTTCGAAGCCCGGACGCCCTATGAAGTGTATCTGGACGGCTTGGACAAACAGAGCATCGTCAACCTGCGCGACATCGCCGAAAAAAGAGGGAAATATCCGGGTCTGAAAGTGGGATCCGTAGTAGAGATAAACAACAATGCCGGAAACTGGGAATAATTTATCGTATGAACCTTTCACAACACCATACCATCGACCTGGACAGAACCGAAAAATACATTCTGTCTCTGCGCCTTTCGCCCGAGAGCTTCGAGTTCTCCCTATACGACCCATTGGCCGACGGCTCTTTTTATTTTCAACACGAACCGTTTTCCGGGAAAGAGAGAATCGTACAACAGTTGGAAAAAAGCATTTATGACAACGACTTTCTGCTGAAAGAGTACAGAAAAACCTATATCCTCTTTTCGACCGACCGGTTCACGCTAATCCCCTCCACATTTGCCGAGGGCGAAAGAGCACGCACCTACTACGATTTTTGTTTAGAAAAGAGAGACGAAACATTGCAATCGAACAAACTCATCCGAAACAGCTGCTACAACCTTTTCGGTACAGACCCGGATGTTTCGGCCTTTTTCCAACGCACGTTTTACGCTCCGGTATTCATCCACCACATCAGTCCGTTGTGCGAATATTTCCACAACAAAAGCCGATTCGGGAATTTCTCCAAGATGTATGTACAAATACAGCCCGAGTTTATCGACATCCTCGCTTTCAACCAGCAAGGGCTCATGTTTGTACAGACATATCCCTATCACCACACCAACGATGCCGTCTATTTTATCCTGAATGCCTGGAAACAATTAGACCTCGACCAACAAAAAGACGAACTGCAAATAACGGGAACCGCCCACGCACGGAAAGAGATTGTAGATATGCTCAAAAAATACGTCATAAACGTTGTCCCCGTCATTTTTCCCCCCCGCGTTTACGAGTTGGGCAAAGATACCATACAAGCCCCCTTTGATCTGATAGCCCTGACTCTATGCGAACTGTAAATTTCACTAAAAGAAGGGACAGGAAAAAAGAGAACAACGTTTATAACAAAGAGAACCATATAATATCGGAAGCGGTTCTGCACAGCCAGATCAAAAAACAAAATTTTCACCTGCCCCTACTCTCGCCTTTCGCTAAATTTTGAATAATACAGGACTCGGCCCGGCATAGCCAAATTCAGAAAACAAGGTTTTCATTTGTCTCTGCTCTCGCCTTTCACTATATTTGTACGCAACAAATAACAGCGCAACAAACCATCATGCGAATCATCAGCGGAAAATACGGACGACGGCGTTTTGACGTGCCCCGCAACATAAAAGCGCGGCCGACAACCGATTTTGCCCGGGAAAACCTCTTCAACGTCCTTGCCAACCAACTCGACTTTGAAGGGGTGGAAGCGCTCGACCTTTTCTCCGGAACAGGAGCCATCAGTTTCGAACTGGCTTCGCGCGGATGCAGTAAAGTAGTATCGGTAGAGAACTATTCGGTCCAATACACTTTCATCAAGAAAGTCATCCGCGAACTGAAAGCAGACGAAATTATCGCCATCAAAGACGATGTATTCAAATACATCGCTGCCAGCCGGGAACAATTCGACTTTATTTTTGCCGATCCGCCCTACGCTTTGCCCGAAATGGAAGAGCTGCCGCGCCTGATCCTGACCTCGACACTGCTGCGCCCCGGCGGGACATTCGTCTTGGAACACTCCAAAGAGAACGACTTCTCGACCAATCCGCATTTCGAGCAGATGCGAAGTTACGGAAGCGTCCATTTCAGTTTTTTCCGGCAAGGATCCGAACAAGCCATTTCCGACGAAAAACCCGAACCAGAAACAACCTCTTTATGAAACAATATTTAGACCTGTTACAACGTGTTCTAACCGAAGGCACGCAAAAAGAAGATCGTACCGGTACCGGCACCATCAGCATTTTCGGACACCAAATGCGTTTCAACCTCGACGACGGATTCCCGGTATTGACGACCAAAAAGCTCCACCTGAAATCCATCATCTACGAGCTGTTATGGTTTCTCAAAGGCGATACCAACATCCACTACCTGCAAGAAAACGGAGTCAGAATCTGGAACGAATGGGCCGATGCCGACGGGAACTTGGGCCATATCTACGGTTATCAATGGCGTTCGTGGCCCGATTACAACGGCGGACACATCGACCAAATCAAAGAGGCGGTAGAGACCATCCGCAATCACCCCGAATCCCGCCGCATCATCGTCAGCTCCTGGAACGTAGCCGATCTGCCCAACATGAACCTGCCTCCGTGTCATGCCTTTTTCCAATTTTACGTGGCCGACGGACGGTTAAGCCTGCAACTCTACCAACGAAGCGCCGACATTTTCTTAGGCGTACCGTTTAACATCGCCTCCTACGCCCTGCTGCTACAAATGATGGCACAGGTTACCGGATTAAAAGCCGGCGACTTCATCCACACCTTAGGCGACGCGCACATCTACCTGAACCACCTGGAACAGGTAAAACTACAACTCACCCGAGAGCCCCGTCCCTTACCCCGGATGGAGATCAACCCCGAAGTTCACGACATTTTCAACTTTACGTTCGACGATTTCAACCTGACCGGATACGACCCACATCCCCATATAAAAGGAGTTGTCTCCGTATAAAAACAAGTAAAAAAAATGCCAACCATATCCATCATCGCGGCCGTAGCCGAAAACCGAGCCATCGGGAAAGAGAACAACCTGCTGTGCCACCTGCCCGCAGACCTGAAAAGATTTAAAAACCTGACCACAGGGCACACCGTTATCATGGGACGTCGTACGTTCGAGTCGCTACCCAACGGAGCCCTTCCCAACCGCGACAACATCGTTATTACCACCACCGGAAAAGAACAGGCGGGAATCCAAATATGCCGTTCAATACCAGAGGCATTAGCGTGTATAAAAGAAGAAGAGTCCGAAATTTTCATCATCGGAGGAGCATCGGTTTACCAAGCATTCCTCCCGTTGGCCGATAAGTTGTACCTGACACACATACACCATACGTTTCCCGAGGCAGACACCTTCTTCCCGGAGATTCTTTCGGAAGAGTGGAAAATCGCACAAACAGAAGAACACCTTCCCGACGAACGGCATCCATACGCATACGTCTTTACCGATTATATCCGTAAACAGAACAAACATTTACATATATGAACCATTCAAAGAAAAACTTTTTTCTACTGTTTTTGGCAACTATTACCCTATCAGCCTGTAACAACGATAAAATTACTTTACCGGGACTGTTGGACGAAATGGTTTCGTACGACGAATCAGCCCGTTACCCGGAACAACCCTACGCCGTCGGGATGGAGAGTAGTCACAAAAAAGCCGATACATCGATAATGTCTGGCGGAGACTATGAATTTACCCCTAACGACAAAGCATATTACCTCCGACTGGATACCATAGCAGGCCGTATCGAAAAAGTACTGTTTGATCAATCCGGCCCCGGTGTCATCACTCGTTTCTCGGCATCCACCCCTCAAAAAAGCGGAGTCCTGCGATTTTATTTCGACAATCAAACGAAACCCGCGTGGGAGATTCCGTCTTTCGATTTCAGCCAGATAGGTATTCCCGAAAACGGCGTTCTGTACCGGACACACCCCGAAACATCAAAAAACGGAGGATACGGCAGTACCCTATTATTACCCATACCCTACCAAGAAAGGTGCCTGATTACCTACGAAGAAGAAAACAGTACGGCAGATATCCCAAGATTCTACCAGATCAATTTCCGGGAATATCCGGAAAATACCCGGATAGAGAGTCTCTCGGCCAACTCTCTTGAAAAATATTCCGAGAAAATCAACCAAACAGAAGCTATTTTGTTGAATCCTCCGGTATGCAATGGAGTTACTCACGTAGTAGAAGACGAAATCATTCCTCATCAATGGAAAGACTCCATCTCCCTACATCCAGAAGCCGAAGGGAAATATTTCTCTTTCCGATACGGCATCCAGGCCGAAAAAGGAGGAGGATGCATCCGTCAGTTACAAATCAAGGTCTCAACCTCCAATCCGGACGATTATGCCCAAACCATGCGTGGATTGATTCTAAAAATACACTTTGACCAGAAAAAGACGGTACATGTCCCGTTAAGCGACTTTTCCGGAGGAGGAGCCTTGTCGGCCGCTGTCAACAGTTGGTACCTGCAAGCCGACGGGAAAGGGAAAATTACAAGCCGCTGGGTCATGCCTTTTCAGAGAAACTGCGAATTTGAGATTGTCAACGAGAGCCATGCACCTGCCCACGTAAAACTCGAAATCATATCCGACAACTGGAATTGGGACGAACGTTCCCTCTATTTCCATGCATCTTGGAAACAATCCCGGAATTTTCCTCTGGTTTCAGACTGCAACGACAAAGAAGCCGATGTCTGGTCTGTCGGATTTATCTGGGGGAACGGTATCTACAAAGGAGATATGCTATCGGTGTACAACCACACTCGGCAATGGTATGGCGACGGGAATGAAATTACGGTCGTCAATTTTGTACAAGAACCTCCTAAACAAGGAGTAGGTATCGAAGATTACTACAACACCTCCTTCGGTCCGGTAGCACCTTTCCAGACACCTTTCGGAGGAGCCATCTCGTCCAATCCAGAAAACCCGCACGGTTACAGTACCTTTTTACGAATCCGGAATTTGGACAACACACCCTTCTCCAACCGCTTTCTTCTATTGTTTGAAATGCTTGGAAAAGAAAAGGGTACAATTGATTGCGCATCGACCATCTATTGGTATGGAGACAGCGAAGCCGATATCGTAGGAAGTAACACCATAGAAGAAGAGGCGAACGCTCGGCTAATATCCGCTCCCGAACAGACAACAGCTCCTTGAATATCACAATAGAGAAGGAGGGCATTATTTCGATCTTGAAAATAACGCCCTCCCTTTTTATTTATCTGACCGATCTTCCACGTTATTCATATGAAGGCCATGCCCCTGTTTTGGTACAGACATAAGCTGCCGTTACAACAGCAAACCGATGTGCCTCTTCTATACTTTTACCGGACAATATCCCCGAAATAAAAGCTCCCGAGAAAGCATCTCCGGCTCCCACCGTATCCATGACATTTACTTCCGGCGTCTCAATAACCGATGTCTGATCGTAAGAGAATACCTTACTGTATGCCGCTCCTGCCGTCAATATCACATAACGGAACTTATATTCAGACAACAGCCTCCGGCAAACCTGTTCATCAGAACCGTTCCATCCCAACATCGTACAAACTTGCCGCATCTCATCCTGATTCATTTTCAACACATTAGCCACCTCAAAGGAATGCAAAATCAACTCCTTCGAATAGTACGGCGCACGCAAGTTTATGTCAAAATAACGAATAGCTGTTTGCGGAGCAGCCGCCAACAACGTATAAATAGTCTGAGAAGATACCGGCGAACGTTGTGCCAACGAACCGAAGCAAATAGCATCGGCTCTTTTGACTACCTCAATTGCCTGGGGTGTTATGGGTATATTATCCCATGCCACGTCTTCGGGGATAAGGTAGGAAGGGTCTCCATTATCCAGCGTTACTTGTACGGTTCCCGTGGGAAAATCAACCCGCTCGACAATGTATTTCAATCCGTACCTTTCTAATTCTTCTACAATTCTATCCCCCAAATCGTCTTTGCCAACAGCACTGATAGCATAACTCTCCACACCCAACTGCGAAGCATGGTAAACAAAATTAACCGGAGCCCCGCCCATTTTCCGACCTGTCGGTAGTTCATCCCACAACAATTCACCTATTCCTACAATAACAGGAATCTTTTCCATACGCCTCCTTCTTATACTGCCAGATTCAACTTAAACACATCAACAAACCTAATCTTATATGCACTACAAAGATACAGAAAAGCTCCGGCTTCGTCCAAATATTTACGGAGTCAAAATAAGGCAAAAAAATACCGGTACGTTATGTACCGGTATTTTATATCCATATTGATCGTGAATCTCGTTTAGGCCAGGAATCCCAACAATACACCAGCAGCAACGGCAGATCCGATTACACCTGCAACGTTGGGGCCCATGGCATGCATCAACAGATAGTTGGTAGGATCGTATTCCAACCCGATGTTCTGTGAGATACGAGCCGACATCGGAACAGCCGACACACCTGCATTACCAATAAGCGGGTTGATTTTTTGCCCTTTGGGGAGAATCAGATTAAACACCTTCACAAAGAGAACCCCCGAAGCCGAAGCAATGATAAATGCCACAAATCCCAACAGGAAGATCCAGATAGAATTTGCCGTCAGGAACTCAGAGGCTTGCGTAGAGGCTCCTACCGTCAATCCCAGCAGGATGGTAATGGAATCCATCAGCGGGCCACTGGCCGTCTTGGCCAAACGGGTAGTTACACCGCTCTCTTTCAACAGGTTTCCAAAGAACAGCATTCCCAACAAAGGCAATCCGGAAGGAACCAGGAAGCAGGTCAACAATAACCCTATAATGGGGAACATCACCTTTTCGGTATGCGACACGGCCCGGGCCGGTTTCATCCGAATCAGGCGTTCTTTCTTGGTCGTCAGCAAACGCATGATGGGCGGCTGGATAATCGGAACCAATGCCATATATGAATAGGCCGAAACAGCAATAGCCCCCATCAGATTCGGAGCCAATTTAGAGGAGAGGAAGATGGCCGTAGGACCGTCTGCACCACCGATAATCCCGATGGCCGCTGCCTGATTGGGTTCAAACCCAAGCGAAAGAGCAATCATATAGGCACCGAAAATACCGAACTGAGCAGCGGCTCCCACCAACATCAATTTAGGATTGGAGATCAACGACGAAAAATCCGTCATCGCACCGATACCCAAAAAGACAATCGGAGGATACCATCCACAGCTTACACCCTGGTACAGGATATTCAACACTGAACCCTCTTCATAGATCCCGATTTCCAGCCCGGCATCGATTTTAAAGGGAATGTTCCCGATCAAGATACCGAACCCGATAGGGATAAGCAACATGGGTTCAAAGTTTTTCTTGACTGCCAGATAGATAAAGAACAATCCGGCAATTATCATCGCGAAGTGTTCTGGCGTTGCATTAGCAAAAGCCGTAAACTCCAAGAAATCGATTAGATTGTCGTATAAAAACGTTAGGAACTCCATGGCATCATTCAATTATAATAAGATCTGTACCTTCAAGCACAGCATCACCTTTATTTACATTAATTGCCACAACTTTGCCGTCTTTCTCGGCATTGATGTTATTCTCCATTTTCATAGCTTCCAGAATAACAACCGTTTGGCCTCGTTTTACGACATCACCCTCTTTTACCTTAATATCCAGAATAACACCAGGCAGCGGAGATTTAGTTGCACTTTTACTTTGAGCAGCCACAGGGCGACTCACAACCGGTTCGCCGGTAGATGTTCTGGGGGCAGCAGCCGGACGGGTCGACGGTTTGGGAGCCTTTACAGGTTTATCCTTTTCCACGCTGTAAGGCGTACCGTTTACTTCTACATGGGCGATGTTATCTTCTACATCGTTCACCGTAACATTGTAAAGATTTCCGTTTATTTTATATTTATACTGTTTCATTTTTACGAGAGGTTTATGATTTTCGTTAATGAGGCAGATGACGCAACGTATAGATCTTGGAACTCCACGGAGAATAATTGCGTTTTACCTTGTTTATAGTCAAAATAGTATCTTCTATATCATGCGCATCTTCCTGATATTCGTGCAATGCCATGGCAATAGCAGCAAATACTTCTCCGGAATCTTTACGCAATTTTTCTTTGGCTTCATCGTGATCGGTAATACCCGAAGCTCTCATCATATTCCGTTTGCTCATTTTCTTGGAAACAGAACCGATAATCCAGAAAGCGACAAACAACAACAACAATGCAATGAACACCACACCCATGGCAATAATAGACATACCTACACCGTGCCGGTCATTTTTTCGGAATCCGTCGATTTTGGTATTCTTGTCTATGGTCTGATTGTTCGTACTGGGAGTTACATAATTTTGACTATCGCCACCTTTAATCACCCATTTAGGACTACCGTCTTCCTCACGTGCATACGAGTGGTCGGCGGGAATACCGGCCGGCACCGTAACCGAGTCGATCAACGTACGTCCGTTGGCGTCATACAAGCCGATCCAGTTTTCCTTATTCGGATCGAGCGTAAAATTCAGGTGGAAGGTACCCCGATTAGGCATACCATCGGCCCAGAAAAGGGCATGTTGACGGGGAGCTATACGGGTAAGGACATCTCTTCTGGGAATAGGATATTTGGTCGGGTTATTTTTATCGTTGGTCAAATAACAGCTTCTCAAATCTACTGACCCGAAAGAGGTATTGAACAATTCTATCCAAGCGCTTTGCACTCCGTAGTCGTCCTGATAATTCGTCTGATTGGTAACCAAAACTTCGTTGATGCGCACGCTTTTGGCCCCTTGTGCAAAAGTGCCCATGCAGCAAGTCATCAACAACACGATTGTTACCCCTATATTCTTTCTATTCATAGCTTTCAAATTACAGAGGTATATTTCCGTGCTTTTTGGCAGGATTGGTTAATTTTTTCGTTTGTAACTGTTGCAGGGCACGAATAATGCGGAAACGGGTATTACGCGGCTCAATCACATCGTCGATATATCCGTACTTGGCTGCATTATACGGGTTGGCAAACAGCTTCGTATATTCGGCTTCTTTTTCTGCCATGAACTGAGCGGGATCCGGAGCTTCTTTGGCCTCTTTGGCATACAGCACCTCTACGGCTCCTGCTCCACCCATTACGGCAATTTCTGCGGTAGGCCATGCATAATTCATATCACCCCTGAGCTGTTTGCAACTCATCACAATATGCGACCCTCCATACGATTTACGCAACGTAACCGTTACTTTGGGTACAGTAGCTTCGCCATAAGCATACAGCAACTTGGCGCCGTGCAGAATCACTCCGTTGTACTCTTGTCCGGTACCCGGCAAGAATCCCGGTACATCGACCAACGTTACCAACGGAATATTGAATGCATCGCAGAAACGGACAAAACGGGCTGCTTTGCGCGAAGCATTGCTGTCCAATACCCCGGCCAAATATTTGGGCTGGTTGGCAACTACCCCTACCGACTGACCATTGAAACGAGCAAATCCGATGATGATGTTCTTCGCATAATCGCGTTGCAATTCCAGGAATTCACCGTTATCGATGATAGCACCTATCACCTCATACATATCGTACGGTTTGTTGGGACTGTCGGGAATGATCTCGTTCAAGGAGTCTTCCAAGCGGTCTATCGGGTCATAGCACTCTACCAACGGAGCCTCTTCCAAATTATTTTGAGGAATAAAGCTGATCAACTTACGGATAATAGCCAATCCCTCTTCACCGTTTTCAGCAGCGAAATGAGCCACACCCGATTTGGTAGAATGAACCGAAGCGCCTCCCAGATCCTCCTGTGTAACGTCTTCTCCGGTTACGGTTTTTACAACTTTCGGACCGGTCAAGAACATATAAGAAGGACCCTGTGTCATAACAATAAAGTCGGTCAAAGCAGGCGAATAAACGGCCCCGCCGGCACACGGACCGAAAATACCCGAAATTTGAGGGATAACACCCGAAGCCATGATATTTCGTTGGAAAATTTCGGCATATCCGGCCAACGCATTGATACCTTCCTGAATACGTGCACCTCCCGAGTCGTTGATACCGATAATGGGGGCACCCATCTTCATGGCCATATCCATCACCTTACAGATCTTCAAAGCCATCGTTTCAGACAACGATCCTCCGAAAACAGTAAAATCTTGGGCAAACACATAAACCAAACGGCCTTCGATCGTTCCGTATCCGGTAACGACACCATCGCCCAAGAAAGATTTCTTCTCTTGTCCGAAATTGGTACATCTGTGTCTTACAAACATATCCAATTCTTCAAAACTTCCGTCATCCAACAATTGGGCAATACGTTCACGAGCCGTATATTTCCCTTTATCGTGTTGTTTCTGAATAGCTTTTTCTCCACCGCCCAAACGTGCTTCTGCTCGAAGGGCTATCAGTTCTTTTACTTTTTCAAGTTGATCACTCATTGCTTTATCGTATAACGTTTCTACTTTTATTCTTGGGGATGTTCACAAAGTTCTGTCAAGACACTACACGTGGTCTTCGGATGCAAGAAAGCGATATTCAGGCCTTCGGCTCCTTTACGGGGTGCTTTATCTATTAATTGAACACCTTTGGCTTCCACTTCGGCCAAAGCATTAGCCACACCATCGCCCACAGCAAAAGCCAAGTGATGGATTCCTTCGCCCTTTTTCTCGATAAATTTAGCCACGGCACTTTCAGGAGAGGTGGGTTCTAGCAGTTCGATCTTGGTCTGACCGATTTTAAAGAAAGCCGTTTTTACTTTCTGATCGGCAACTTCTTCAATAGCATAGCATTTAAGTCCCAATACATTTTCATAATAGGGAATAGCCGCATCCAGGCTTTTGACAGCAATCCCTAAATGTTCAATATGAGTAAGATTCATAATACAGAGATTTAGTTAATATTTTACTGATAATTTATGGCAGTTCTTTATAAAACAAATCGCAACAAATGTACTCTTTTTCGGTAGAATACAGAAATTTTTCGATAATTAATTCGTATGTAAACAATTTCATCCGAACCGATTTCCACGACCGGACTCCCCTCCCTACGAAATCGATCCAGTATTTCCCAAAATCATTCCACAAAAACAATATTTTACGTCCTCAAACAAACCAATTGCCCAGAGCAGCTGTTCTTCTTCCGGGTCGCAGACAATGAACGGTTAAAAAACTGCCAAATAGGCAGTAAATATGACACGGATGATTCATCCCAGAGAAATAACGACTGACAAAAGATTACTTTTTCCCCAATTTTCATTTTGGCACACCTTTTGCGTAAAAACAAGTGAAACCTTGCAAAAAGATGGAGCAAAGCTCCGGAACGAATCGAGATTTGAGAAACAAACAGAAGAAAATAATTAATAAAAATACTACTACAATGGGAAAAATTATTGGAATTGACTTAGGAACCACAAACTCATGTGTTGCCGTTATGGAAGGTAACGAACCTGTGGTAATTGCAAACAGCGAAGGTCGTAGAACCACGCCTTCTATTGTTGCATTTGTGGACGGTGGCGAACGCAAAGTCGGCGATCCGGCAAAACGTCAAGCCATCACGAACCCCAAAAGGACGATCTTCTCCATAAAACGTTTTATGGGTGAAACATACGACCAAGTAACCAAAGAGCTATCGCGCGTACCATACAGCGTTGTTCGCAGCGACAACAACACGCCGCGTATCGACATCGACGGGCGGTTATATACGCCACAAGAAATTTCGGCCATGATCCTTCAAAAAATGAAGAAAACCGCCGAAGACTATCTGGGACAAGAAGTAACCGAAGCCGTTATCACCGTACCCGCTTACTTCAACGATTCGCAACGTCAAGCCACCAAAGAAGCCGGTGAAATAGCCGGGTTGAAAGTAAGACGTATCGTAAACGAACCTACCGCTGCGGCATTGGCTTACGGTTTGGACAAAACCAACAAAGACATGAAGATCGCCGTATTCGACTTAGGGGGTGGTACATTCGATATCTCCATCCTCGAATTGGGTGACGGTGTATTTGAAGTAAAATCCACCAACGGTGATACCCACCTGGGAGGAGATGATTTTGACCACGTTATCATCGACTGGCTGGCCGACGAGTTCAAAGCCGAAGAGGGAGTAGATCTCCGTCAAGACCCGATGGCTCTGCAACGGTTGAAAGAAGCTGCTGAAAAAGCGAAGATAGAATTGTCAAGCGCCACGTCAACAGAAATCAACCTGCCGTACATCATGCCGGTAAACGGTGTGCCCAAACACTTGGTAAAGACATTGACACGTGCCAAATTTGAACAACTTTGCGACAAATTGATCCAAGCAACCATCGAACCGTGCCGCAAAGCATTGGCAGACGCCGGATTAAAAGCATCCGACATTAACGAAGTCATCCTAGTTGGGGGCTCTACCCGTATCCCCGCCATACAGGCCATCGTTGAAAAGTTCTTCGGCAAGACACCTTCCAAAGGAGTAAACCCCGACGAAGTTGTAGCCGTAGGTGCAGCCATACAAGGTGCCGTATTAAGCGGCGATGTAAAAGACGTTTTATTGCTTGACGTTACCCCGTTGTCTCTGGGTATCGAAACATTGGGCGGTGTCATGACAAAATTGATCGACGCCAACACCACCATCCCGACCCGTAAATCGGAAACGTTCTCTACGGCCGTAGATAACCAACCCTCGGTAGAAATACACGTATTGCAGGGAGAACGTTCGATGGCAAAAGACAACAAAACAATCGGACGGTTCCACTTGGACGGTATCCCTGCCGCTCAGCGAGGTGTTCCCCAAATCGAAGTAACTTTCGATATCGATGCCAACGGTATCCTGAACGTCTCTGCCAAAGATAAAGGAACAGGCAAAGAACAAAGTATCCGTATCGAAGCATCCAGCGGTCTGAGCGAAGATGAAATCAAACGTATGAAAGAAGAGGCTGCTGCCAACGCCGAAGCCGATGCCAAAGAAAAGGAACGAATCGAAAAACTGAACCAAGCCGACTCGCTCATCTTCCAAACGGAAAAACAGATGAAAGAGATGGGCGACAAGATTCCGGCCGACAAAAAAGCCACGATCGAATCTGCGCTAGGCAAATTGAAAGATGCTCACAAAGCACAGGATATCTCAGGTATTGATGCTGCCACAACAGAATTGAACAATGCTTTGCAAGCTGCCGCACAAGACATTTACAATGCCCAAAACGCCGGTGCACAACAGCAAGCCGGAGCAAACACTCAACAGCAACAACAAACCTCCAACAACAACAGCGGAGACAATATTACTGATGTCGATTTTGAGGAAGTCAAATAAGCAAACAGCGATTACTTAACCCTAAAAAACGCATAACTCGTTGAGTTATGCGTTTTTTTATGATCAACATAACATCTGAGTTCCGCAGCTACCGGCACGAACCAGAATGCCGGCCGAAAGGCAAAAAGCTAACGGCGGACTTTCCCTTTCATGTTCGGCGCAGTATATAGATTAGGGAAAACCAGGGACAAATATGCAACTATTTTACCAATTCAAAAGGTTGATCCTTATCTCCCGTCCACCGATACAGATAAACGGTACTATTCTGTTTCTTGTCATCAGAAACGCCATTATGTGAAATGTAGAAATACCCATCACCCAGCGGACACAGCCCGGTAGCTCCCCATTCAAAGTTCCACCCCCACGTATCGCTCGAAACATCATACCGCCCTTGCGGCAACAAAGAGAGCACCTCTCCTTCTTCCTTCAAATCAAAGCCCTGCAATTTTTCCCTGCGGGCCTTTCTTGAACCATCTATCACAAAAAGAGTATAATTCGGGTAAGCCGATTTCTTTCCGGAATAAACCGCAGCAAAACAATTTCCCGAAGCGGGGTCATAGGCCAGGTTCTGGATGCCGTATGTCGTATTTCCCGTACGTACAAAATATTTATGTAGCGGTTCTGTCGGGCCACTGGTATGCAACTCTTTTTGCGACAACACACGCTCATACCCTTTCCAACCCCTCGTATCATAGGCCAATATCACCTGATAATCATTATCGGTTCTCGTCTTATCGTCGTAAATTCCATAAGCTACATACAACAAATATTTTCCATCTTTCCTCTTTCCAAATTCAGGAGCAAATGTCGTCCCGTCTATTCCCGAGCAGCCAAAACGATGTTCAACCCGCTTTCCTCCGTTCTCTACCCAAGCATAATAATCCTCCGTAGGCTCTTTCAAAAACACAGTTGTCATCACCCCGTCTTTTTCCGCATCCATTTCGGGACGGGTAATCCGGTCTACATCAAAAATAGCCACATAAAAAGCACTCCGACGTCCTGCTTCCTGCCGATCGTCTATCCCCTTACCGATAACATCATTCTTATATTCCAACGAACCGTACAACCGCCCATCTTCCGGATGGAGAGAAAGACATCCCAAATGGCCGGTCAACCCCGTTACGCTCCCGATCAAGTTCCCTTGCAAATCCATCTTCAACAGTTCCGTCGTAAATGAGAAATAGATATAGCCCCTTTTCAGATCCACCGCAATACCCTGCACGTGGAAACGATCCCGGTTGCCCGAAAAAATCTTTTTCGGAATTTTCGTTACATCGACAACCGGCTCATCCATCCCCACAGACAACACCGACCGACATCCAACCAGCAATACCGACAACAAGAACAAAAACACCTTATTCATACCACGATGTATTTCAATTTCAGCAAATATAACCATTTTATCCCGCAAATACCACATCCGGGATAAACCCCTTCCTGACGCCCTCTTCAAAGAAAAAGGCCTGTTGTACATCAACAGACCTTTTAACATCCGGCAAATTCACCGGACAACGGTAACCTTATTTATTTAGAATTTTATATCCACGCCACCCATAACAATAGCGCCCGGCATCGGATAACCTTCGTTAATCGTATAATGAGTATCGGTCAAGTTTTCCCCCTTTACAAATACGGTATAATGGGTCTTATCATTCCCCAGCCGGTACGAGACACGGGCATTAAGCAGGGCATAATTTTCCGTTTTTGCATTTTCATTTGTATTCAGATACAACCCCGAAATCGACTGCATATTCAGATTCAGACTAAACCGTCCCGGCGAATAAACCCCCTCTACAAAAACCTTGTGTTTAGGAGCAGCTATCAGCTTCTTATTGGTATGCAGGTAACTGTAATTGGTAGAAAATTGCAAATCGCGCATAACCCGGTAAGTAGCATCAAATTCCACGCCCTTATTGTAGAACTTGCCGATATTCATCAGTTGACGTCCCCCCTCGGGAACAGACTGCAACTGAATCATATCCTTTCCGTCGATATAAAAAGCGGTCAACTCGGCATGAAGTTGCCCATCCAGGAAGTCCTGACCTATCGACACTTCATAATTCATCATATTTTCTGGTTTCAAATCCGGGTTCGCTTTGGAATAAGGCAAATATGAGATATACAGTTCCCGGATCGAAGGGCTTCTGAACCCCTTTGATACCGAAGCCTTAATCGTATTATCGGTAAACGGGTGAATCGTAAAGCCCGCCTGCGGCACCCATTCACTACCATAGCTGCTGCTATGTTCATAACGAAGGCCAGCATTAAGAACCAGCATATCCCAGAATTTCTGTTGCATAATGGCATATCCGGCAATCTCGTGTACCGACTTGTCCACCTCATCTTCCACCTCGCCGGAGAAATAGTCGTACCAGCTTTCGCCGCCCCAGTTCTTATAATCCACGCCGGCAGTAAATTCGTTACCCTCTATCAAACGGAACGACTGATACAGCAAGGCTCCGTAATTATGATCTTTCGACCGGAAGAAATATTCCCGTGGAGGTTCTCCCGCTTCATATCCATCGTTTATCTTATGATTTCCCCAGTTATAGAACAACCGCAGACCACCGTTACTTCGCTCAAACTTGTTTTCCAACGCAGCCGATGCCGTCCCGCGCCATATCCGCATCCAGTTGTCGAACAAAGGTTCCGTAACCGGACCCGGATTATGCGTATCATAATAGGCCACGCTGGCATCAGCCGTGGCACTCAAACGTTCAGAAAACTCATAGCCCACCTTGGCAAAACCATTCGTTATATTAAATTCCGAATTTTCGCGATGACCGTCCGTCCTGTCGTGGTTCAACGAAAAAAAGCTATTGAATTTACCCCGTTTTATCCCGTTATTAAACATATACTTTTGCGTATTGTACGAACCATACATGGCCCTCACGTGCGAGGTACCCCCCTCTTGATGCTGACTGCGGGTTATCAAGTTCACCACACCGCCCATCGCATTGGAACCATACAACAATGAACCGGGACCTCGGATTACCTCCACCCGCTCTATATCCGACGCCACATACGTATCCGGCAAGCTATGGCCGAAAACCCCGGCCCATTGCGGTTGCCCGTCAAACAGCATCAAAACCTTGTTACTCTGGCCCACGCCTCGGATATTGACCGTCCCGGCAGATCCCGACGAAACGCCGAAACCCGTTACACCCTTTTGCGTCAGGAACAAACCCGGAACGCGCTGCGACAATACCGGCAGCAGGGCCGACTCACTACTCTCCTCTATCTGTTTCCGGGTAATGACCGATATCGTAAGCGGTACATCATTTTTATTCACTTGCGTCCTGTTTGCCGTTACCACCACCTCTTTCAGCAGAGGAGCGACACTATCGACGGGAAATTTCTCCGCCACAATCGGCAACGATACAAACAAAAACAACAGAACTACAAAATAAAATTTTTTCATATATCTATCTATTTTCACCATAATTCGCCGCAAAAGTAACACATTTTTTAAAAATCGTGTTACCTGCAAAACAAAAAAATATGGAAATAAATCAATCGGCCCGGCTCATCACCAGTTTTCCATGTTTGATACCCCGTATGGCAATCAATTTGTCAGACAGTTCGGTCAACCGGTGAGCTTCACCCGTAACCGTTGCAATGTGCAAACAAAAATTATCATTCAGATAATATTGCGAAGACGAAAGGATAACATCCTGATAACACTGTTGAATATCTACTATTTTAGCCGCAATATCCTTTTTATTCTGGTCATACATGATAATAATCGTACCGGCCACGATATGATTACACTGCCACTTGGTTTCGGCCAGGTTCTTTTCAATCAGAAACCGGATAGCCTGCGAGCGGTTAGAAAATCCGTTCGTCTCCACAAATCGGTCCAAAGCCTCCAACAAATTATCTTCCAGCGAAACACCGAAACGTTTTAACGCCATACCGTTCTCTTTTTAATATCCTATAAAACAAAAATAGCTAATTTTAGTTTAGTAAAAAATTCACCCGTCTTTTTATATTACATTATATTAACAGCCCCATCACTCTTTCAACAAATACGGTTCCGTATGTACACTCACTTGTGTAGTCTCTCCAAAGCGTTGTCGCAAGGCTTTTTCCACCTCGGTGGCAATATCGTGCGACTTGACGAACGAAACCTCCGGATCAATCTTCACGTGTACATCTATCACATACGACATCCCATTTTTACGCGTTTTGAGCCGATGAAACGTCTTTACCCCCTCAACTGCCGTTATACACGCTGTAATCTCTTGTTCCACCTCTTCCGGAAGAGCCTTCTCCAACAGTTCATCCACGCTGGGACGTCCCAGATCGAACGCAACCTTTATGATAAGAATACTGACAACAATCGACGCCATCGGGTCCAGTACACGCCATTCCTCACCCAGATAGATGGCCCCGGCAATACCCAACATCGTCCCCACGGAGGAAAATACATCCGAGCGATGATGCCATCCGTTTGCCACTACCGCCTGGCTATTAATTGCTTTACCTTCCCGTACGGTATATTGAAACAATACCTCTTTGGTCACAATCGATACAACTGCCGCTACCAAAGCTATCATGCCCGGTTTATCTATGACAACCCCCGTTATAGAAAGATATATCTTGTGGAATCCGGAATACAGAATCCCGCCACCTACCACCAACAACGCCAAGCTGATTAACATCGTAGCAAAGGTCTCAAACTTGCCGTGCCCGTATTGGTGAGTGTCATCACTTGCCTTTCCTGACACTCCGATAAAAACCAATACAATCATATCGGTAATAAAATCAGACAACGAGTGGATGCCATCTGCCAACATCGCCCCACTTCGACCGACAATCCCTGCAACTATTTTTCCGGCAGACAGTATCAGATTTACGAAAAAGCCTACCCATGTTACCTTTTTTGCCCTTCGGGCTCGTTCTTTTGCGTCCATATTATGGCTGTTTAGAAAGGCGACTAAATTACTTAGATTTTTTTATTCTTACCTATTTTTAAAGAAGAAAAACACCGATGGTTTGCTATTCTGATTCTTTTCTCCGCTTTTTGAAAAAAGCGGAACCAAAAACTTTTGGGTTCAGCGTAGTATATTGTATGGCTGAACGGTTGCAATATCCCCAAATACTACACTCCGGCTCGAAGGTAATTTTCGTCTCTTTTGGCAGGACGACGGTTTTTTCTTTTGATCTTTTTTTCTCCGCTTTTTGAAAAAAAGCGGAACCAAAAACTTTTGGATTCAGCGTAGTATCAAAATATGGGAAAAGGAAAATTCTACTTTCCAGGAAGACTCATTTTTAAAACATATACTCCGTGATACCAATATTATGTTCTGACAAATTGGCTCGGGTATCGCGCAAATACCGATACATATACGCGGGCAATCCCGACAACGTATCTATTTGTGCCGCCGATCGCATAATAAAGGGTTGTCGCGAACCTTTTTCCGGCCGTTGTACCCCTACCAGCGAATAGGCCACAGAGTCTATTTTCACCCGCATTCCGTCGCGCCCCAAAACTACTTTTAGCATCGCACCTCCGGTGGTATGGTCAATCTGCATATTTGAAATAAAGTTGCCCAACGAATAGGCTACAACCGACTTCACCGTTCCCTCCGGGTTATAACGTACCTCCATGGGTTGTACCACATGCGGATGCGACCCTATCACCAAATCGACACCTGCCTCTACCAGCTTGTCGGCCAGCTCCTGCTGTTGCCGGTTTTCTACCACTTCATACTCTTGCCCCCAATGCAGACATACCACCACGACTTCGGCCCAACACTCGCGCGCCAACTCCACATCGGCAAGAATCTGTTCTGCATCAAGCATATTCATGTACAACGGCGAAGGGACGGCATGGCCGTTAGTTCCATACGTATAATTGAGAAATGCCACACGGAAACCATTGACCGATACCAAACGGGGATAACGTTGCGATCGCTCCTCCCGGTTACGATACCCTCCCACATAAAGGATATTCATGCTGTCCAACCGGTTCAACGTCCGCAAGAAACCCTTTGCTCCCCGGTCCATGGTATGGTTATTGGCCAACAAGAACAGGTCGAAACCAGCCCTCTTCAAAGCCTGGGCAAACTCATCAGGGGCACTGAACGACGGATACCCCGTATAGGGCTTCCCTCCTAACGAAACCTCAAAATTCACCACCGCATAATCAGCAGCATCAATCTCGTTTTTAATATGATAAAAACACGAATCGTAACAAAACGAGCCATCCGTTTCCCGGGCACTCTCTATTTGAGTAAGATGCTGCATGGCATCGCCGGCAAACAAAAGAGTAGCCGTAGCCGTCTGTTGTGCCAACAGACGGCCTACGGCTACAAACATAATCCATATG
>DVNA01000151.1 GCA_018714665.1 Candidatus Gallibacteroides avistercoris
AGTTCTTCTCTATATAGACGGTATTCCCTTTTCTGGTTACCACAATCTCTCCTCCGGATTGCAACAAGTCGTCAGGAACGGACAACCAATAAAAGGAACCATGCAACACGCCATTATCTTGCTTCCAGACAATCTTCTCCGGATAAGGATTACGTGTAAAGTGGGACATCCACTCGATACCGGCTCTATCCTCCCGATCCATCCAATGTCCTTTTCCAGGCACGATATGGACATCGTGCACATATCCACCGGGATCGTTCTTCTGCAAACTGTCCAGCATGATTTTCCACTGCCGAGCCACCTGATTACGGTTATAGGCAGCATCGTCCGCTCCCATCCAAAGGGCAAAACCGATATTTCGAAGGCTTAGAGGCGACACATCCCCCGGATGTCCCGCCATCATGGCGGCAGCGGCCCAACGGTCGGCCATACGGGGAGCCAACCGATATGTACCATCTCCTCCGGCCGAATATCCGGTTATATAAACTCTATCCGGATTGACATCTTTCAATACAACTGCACTCTTTATAATCTGCTCAAACAGGGCATCGATATGCGGTTGATGCCACAAATCCCACGTATTTAGCGGGGCCCGCGGAGCCAGATAGATACCCTCCTGCGGTTGATAAAGGCCGATCTGATTTCTCCACTGCTGGTCATTCAACGCAGCCGGGGCTCCTCCTCCACCGTGCATGGAGATGTACAAGCTCCACCCGTCGGTAGGCTTCTCCCCGAATACCCGATAATCGAACCGCATCCGGAATGCATCTTCGGTAAACAGTTTCAATTTCCAGGAAGAGGCGTACTGTTTCTTTATCTCTTCTGCTCGATAATTCCACAGCATCTCACGTATGGATTCCGCTTCTGTTGCCGACAACGATTTTTGGAAATATGGTAGCCGGACTATTTCCCTCAAATCCGGCTGCGTATGCAGCCATTTTTCAAATTTATCGACAATTTTGCTTTGTGCATATACAGAGAGACCCGAATACGAGAAAATACTTATAACAAGCAGAGCGAATAATCTTTTCATCTTTTCCATACAATCTGTTATAAAAGATGCCGGCAACATCGGGACATCTCTCTCACGATGCGGCCGGCATCCCTAAAAATTATTTACTGAAATTACGGGGTGCTGGTGCTTTGGTAGGAAGCGGCTTACGGTCTTTCAACTGTTTCATCACCTCTTCTATGGCTTTGTCTAACTGCTGATCTTCGCCCGCATACTCTTTCACCGGATCGTTATCTATCACAATATCCGGATCTACCCCATGGTTCTCGATAATCCATTCTCCCGTTTTGGGATCGAAACTGGTAAAGAAAGGTACCCGCATATCCGTCCCATCGATGAAAGGTAACGAACCACTAATGCCGACAATTCCTCCCCAAGTACGCGTCCCGATAAGTTTACCCAGACCCAATGCCCGGAATCCCCAAGGGAAAAGGTCTCCGTCAGAAGCCGAATACTTGTTTATCAAGCAAACCTTGGGTCCCGTCTGTACGGCATCGGGAACGGTCCCAATTCGGTCTGAGCCACGCCGCATGGTAACTCGGTACACCTCACGGGCCAAGCGTTCCAGAATCATGGGCGAAACGTTACCTCCTCCATTGGCTCGGTCGTCGATGATCAAACCCTCTTTGTCTACCTGCGGATAAAAATAACGGGCAAACTCATTCAACCCTTCCACTCCCATATCGGGAATATAGATGTAACCTATCTTCCCGCCGGAGGCCTGTTCTACCTTTTTTATATTGTTCTGTACCCAATTATAGTGATACAACGGAAATTCATCGGCAATGGGGGTAATCACAATCTTCCGTGCACCCTCTTTTTGGGCCTTTGTATGAAGGCTCAGTTCGGTAGGTACTCCGGCTTTACCGACCAAAAGGGAGTACATATCTTTTACGGTATTGGTAGGAACGCCATCAATAGCAACAATAAATTCGCCCTCTTTGACATTCAGTCCCGGTTCTGTGAGCGGAGAGCGCAAATCTCGGCTCCACGATGCCCCCGGTATGATTTTCTCGATACGGAAAAATCCACTCTTATCGCGAGATATTTCCGCTCCCAACAATCCGGTCTGGATGCGTTCGGGACGTTCGGTTTCACCCGGATTAATATAAGCGTGCCCACAATTCAGCTCGCTGATCATTTCACCTATCACATAATTCAAATCCAAACGGGTCTTTACATAAGGCAGCAATACGGCATATTTCTTTTTCATCGCATTCCAATCTACCCCGTGCATATTTTCCAGATAAAATCCATCGCGGTATCCGCGCCATGCTTCGTTAAAGATCTGTTTCCACTCCTGAGCGTAGTCGGTGGTTATTTTCATATTCGACAAATCGACGGCTTTATTCAACCCTGTCCTGCCGGAGGGAATATCTGAAATATAGAATTGTCCTCCTTTACTGAAAACAGCTTTTTTCATCCCGGGCGCTACATACATGGAGGCCCCTTCGGCTACAATATTTTCTTCTTGCTTGTCGAAATTGAACACGCGGGTAGATCCACCACGGTTATACCACACGTTCTTCCCGTCTGAATAGATATTTCCGTAATAGCCCGTGGGGAGCGGCAATCGCAAAATACGGTCACCGATTCCTTCCGGATCAAAAACCACCAGATCAGACGTTTCCGATTTATCTTTATCTACCTTATCGGCATTTTCTTTTTTATCTCCGTCTTCTTTCTCTTTTTCATCCGATAAAATCTTCACTTCTGCATCTTTTTCGATAAAGGGAGACGGAGTATCTTTGGATAGTAATGCCATATAAATGCCGTTCATATTCGTATATACATGGTTCCACTCCAAGTTTCCATACGTGGGCGAGAAGTCTCTCGACGAATTAAACAGCAGGTATTTTCCGTCGGTACTGAATACCGGCGAACCGGAATCGTACCATTTATCGGTAACGGCATACTCTTTCTTATCGGCAATGTTGTAAAGGTAAATGATGCTGTAATTATTTTCGGCCGGCAACACATAGGTCAACCACTTGGAATCGGGAGAGAATCTCACTCCGGAGGGTTCTCCCGCAGGACATTGCAAAAGAACGCTTTTTTGTTTGGAGGTAACATCCAACAAATTAAGCCGGTTCTTCCGGTCGGTATAAACGATTTTCCGGGCATCGGGACTCCATTCAAAAGAACGGATATAGGTATCGTTATTCTTGGTTAATTGTACAGGGTCGCCACCTTCTGAGGGTTGCATCCACAATTCTGTTTCGCCGGTTGCATCGGAGATGTATGCGATGTACCTACCATCGGGCGACCAACTGGCATTGCGTTCATGTACACCGGGTGTACGGGTGAGGTTTTTGGTTACTCCCTTATCAACCGGCACATTAAATATTTCACCCCGTGCGGTGATTACCATCCGTTCTCCACCGGGAGAATAACTGTACGCCCGAATGTATCTGGAACCATCCTTCTGTTCGCTGCGGGCATAGATATTATCCGAGGTCAGGGTAATGGGAACTTTCTGGAATTTTTTGGTATCGGCATCCAATAAATAGATATATCCGCCGTTTTCAAAAACGATATGGGTTCCGTTACAACTGGGAAACTTCACATCGAACTCTTTAAAATCTGTTACTTTCGAGGTCTGTTTGGTTTTAGTATTGTAAACGAAGATATTCATCGTCCTGTCACGGTCGGAAATGAAATAGATTTCATCGCCGATCCACATGGGCATGATATCTTGTGCATCATTCTGAGTGATATTTTCAACCGTACCCGCTTCCGGCGTATAAATCCAGATATCGTCGGCCATTCCTCCTTTGTAATATTTCCAAGTCCGGAATTCACGGAATACCCGATTGTATGCCAGCTGTTTTCCATCGGGAGAATAACTGCAAAAACCGCCTTCGGGCAAAGGAATCTCTTCTGACAACCCTCCCTCTTGCGATACAGACTTCAACTTACCGGTAAAACTGCTGCCGATACGGTTACGATATACGATACGGGAACCATCCGGCGTCCACGCCATGACAATGTTATTGGGCCCCATACGATCGCCCAGATCATCCCGACTGTTGGTTGCCGTATAGGTAACCCGCAGCGGTTCTCCACCTTCCGAGGGAATGGTAAATACTTCGGTATTCCCGTCGTACTGTCCGGTAAAGGCTATCGTACGCCCGTCGGGGGAATACTTGGGAAACATTTCATACCCGACGTGCGAGGTTAAACGTTTGGCCTCCCCGCCTTTTACCGAAACTTTGTAAAGATCCCCTGCATAGGAGAATACGATTTCGCTCCCATTGGTAGAGGGAAAGCGCAACAACCTGGCTTCGTCCGCTGCATACAAAAATGCAGGCCAACACAGGATGCTGAGAAATGCGATTTTTTTCTTCATTGTGTGATGAGTTTTTTCCTGATTTGTTTTGATATTCGTGAGTACAAACTTACAATTTTTTAGCATATCCTTTCCTATATGGCCGAAACGAATTTTGAGAAAAGAAGAAAAATAATACCCGCTTCTCACGCCGGGTCAAAAACACCGACACAAGAAACGGGTAATACAAAAACCGTACAAAGGATATTTTCTACTCTGTTCCTTCTAAAATGATATCTTTATAAGCACTGGTTATCTGAATGATTTTTTCAGGATTTTTCTTTTTTCCGATGGTACCAATACACGTTTTTTTAATTCCTGTCTGTTCTATTTCTGTATTTAAGAGTTTAAGCTTATTCAGTTTTATGTCTGCCATCGATACGGAAAGATCCACATTGCAAGAAATTTCAGAAGATAACTCCAACTTAACCTCACTGTAAGCGGACCAGACGGAAATATTTTCAAAATTCGTATCTATATTTTTTATATCCAACTGGCTGAATTCGAGGGATCTTATAGTTGCCCTTTTCATTAACTGTTCTACCCCCAACGTAGAATAGCGCACATCAGAAGTCTCTATCTCGCCAGCCGTAACCAAGTGAATGTCTCCAAACGCAAACTTTGCTACCTTCAATATATCAACCTGTTGAATAGAGATAGAGCTGTATTCATCAGAGCAAATAAGACCAGATATGGCTCCGATCTCCGCTTTGGAATAGGACATTTCCAGTTGTAAGTTTTTTGCCTGTTGCAATTTTAGTTTGCCAAATTTCAGTTTTATATTATTGTTGTCTGCTTGTAACCGGGATATCTCCATATCGCCAAAATCCAAAGAGACATTTACTCCTTGTTTACGATCTTTTAAATAAATGTTCCCAAACTTATTGTTTAATTGCAGGTAAATAGAAGCTGGCACGATAACGGTATAATTCACCTCAATTTTGTCATTTTCATTGTTCAGGTTATTATTGGTCGGGAATATGGTTTTTGCCGAGACCTTCGATCGACTTTCTGAAAACTTTACATCTATCCGATTGGCCATATCTTGTACTTTTTTCTGGTCCTGACCTTTAACCATAACGGTAATAGTAAAAATGATAGCATTGGTATTTCCCTCTGTTATAAAGATATTCCCAAACTGATTCTCGATTTCCAATACAGCATCTGCATCAACCTCCATCTGCCGATGGATTGTTACCTCTTTCTCTGAAAGTATCTCCGTATTGGCAGCATTGTTTCTATGGAGAGATCTGTCAAACGAAACAAATTCGGACGGTCGCGAATCCAACTGGATTGTATTTGCATAACTGGAATGGGCAATACATATATATAGCCAGCAAAAAAACATATAAAAAATTTTGATCTGTTTCATAACGGTCTTCATTTATTTTTCCAAGAGAGATTGAATCGACGTAAGAGTCTCTATCTGTTTGTCATAACAACGGACAAGTGCCGATATATAATTTTCTTCCGGAATGTTCTTCCCGATTTCCTGCAAGGCATTTACCTCCTGCTGCATAGACTTGATAGCTTTTTGTAAAAGGATTTTGGCCTCTTCATTTTTTTCTACCAACACATTTATACTGTCAATTTGCTCGGATATTTTAAACTGATAATAGGCTGTAACGCCAGGAATATCGCTCGCCTGGGCTTGATCACTACCTGATTCCCGGGGGAGTATCCAAAAGAGCAATAAAATGGAAACGGCAACCGCAGCAACAAAACGGATACGATATTTCGTATTCCTTCTTCGTCTTTGCAATATCAGCCGTTGCTCAAAACGGAGCAGATGCCCGTCAGGAGGGAGTTGATTGTCAAATGACGGACGGTTCTCTTTTATTATTTTTTCAAGTTGCCGATTCATACTACAAGTTTTTTTATCAGTATTTCTAATTTCTTGCGAGCCCTCACAAATTGTGATCGGGCAGTAGAGGGTGCTATACCGAGAATTTGGGCGATATGCTCGAAACTAAACTCTTCTATTAACCGGAGATTGACTATCGTTCGATATCCATCGGGTAACTGTGCGATGGCTTGCTGTATCTGTTCGACCGAAATATCAGCCTCTTCTTCCTCACCATACACATCTTCTGCACAATCGAGATTATCATCAATCGGAACCAAAAGGACCCTGCGCCGACGTATAACATCAATGGATGCGTTTATCGCCATCCGACGGAGTTTCCGCTCCAAATCGGGATAAGGCAAAACATAATCCTGTACGTGATCAAAAAATTTGATAAAGGTTTCCTGCATCACCTCTTCTGCATCCATCGGATTATTCAGGATACGGAAACAACTATTATATACACCGCGACAAAACAGGGTATAAAACTCCATTTGTGCCCGTCGGTCTCTTTTTATACAACGATGAAGAATGTCT
>DVNA01000152.1 GCA_018714665.1 Candidatus Gallibacteroides avistercoris
TTGGGCAGTATTTACGATTACAAGGTCAATTACTCTCATTTCGTCCAGTTGCGGGCCGAACGTTTGGAGCAGCAGCAGCGGGCGTACGAGAACCAGCAAAAACAGATACAGGATACCGAGGCCTTTATAGAACGTTTCCGTTACAAGGCCACCAAGGCCGTGCAGGTACAGTCGCGTATCAAACAGCTCGAAAAGCTGGAACGGGTAGAGGTGGACGAGGTGGACAACTCCCGCCTGAACCTCAAATTCCCTCCCGCACCGCGCTCGGGCGATTATCCGGTGATTGCCGAGAACCTGAAAAAAGCGTACGGTTCGCACGTGGTGTTCGATCAGGTAACCTTTACGATAGAGCGGGGAGAGAAAGTGGCTTTCGTCGGGAAAAACGGCGAGGGAAAATCGACGCTGGTCAAGTGTATCATGCATGAAATAGATGATTATACCGGAACGCTCAAATTGGGTTACAACATCAAGATCGGTTATTTTGCCCAGAACCAGGCCCAGATGATGGACGAGGAGTTGACCGTGTTCGATACCATCGACCGGGTGGCCGTAGGAGATATCCGTACCAAGATACGGGATATTCTGGGAGCCTTTATGTTCGGAGGGGAGGCCTCCGATAAAAAGGTAAAGGTGCTCTCCGGTGGGGAGAAGACCCGTTTGGCCATGATTCGTTTGCTGCTCGAACCGGTCAACCTGTTGATTCTCGATGAGCCGACCAACCATTTGGACATGAGGTCGAAAGATGTGTTGAAGCAGGCGATTAAGGATTTTGACGGAACGGTCATCGTCGTTTCGCACGATCGTGAGTTCCTCGACGGGCTCGTCTCCAAGGTGTATGAGTTTGGCGGAGGCCGGGTGCGCGAACATTTGGGAGGAATTTATGAGTTCCTGGAACGAAAGAAACTTGACAGTTTAAAAGAGTTGGAACGCCCTGTTGCGGTATCTGCTGCATCTCGTGCGGAAAAGGAGAAAGAGAAAACGACTACCGAGAATAAGCTTTCGTACGAAGCGCGCAAAGAGTTGCACCGTCAGATAAAACGGGCCGAACGTGCCGTAGAGGCCACCGAGCGACGTATTCAGGAGATAGAGAAACAGATAGCAGAAATAGAACAGCAGCTCTCTACCCCCGAAGGGCTCTCCGATTTGGACTTGTGCGAAAAACACGGCGCGTTGCAGCGGGAGCTGAACGAGCGGATGGAGTGCTGGGAAGCCGAGACCTCTGAATTGGAGCGGCTCCGACAACAAGAATAATACGATAAAAAATAAAAGTATGAGAACCTTCATGTTATGTATTTTGCAGTGTCTCTTGCTGCCGTTGTGGGCGGGAACACCGCAATTTGAAAAGAGAGAGATGGTAACGGCTCAGGGCGATACGTTGTTGTATCGGGTACTGTACCCCGAAAATTACGATGCCTCGGCCTCTGCTAAATATCCGTTGGTGTTGTTCTTGCACGGAGCGGGCGAACGGGGTACGGATAACGAAAAACAGTTGACGCACGGGGCCGGACAGTTCCTGAATCCGGTCAATCGGGAACAATACCCGGCCATTGTCCTGTTTCCCCAATGTCCGCCGGACCTTTATTGGGGTCTTGACAATCGTCCCGAAAATGGACTGGGAAACGACAAGTTCCCCCAAAATCCACCCCTTTCAAAAGCCTTTACACAGGTCAAGGAGTTGCTCGACAACTTTATCGGCCAGGGGCGTGTCGATACCCGTCGCATATACGTCGTAGGCCTTTCGATGGGAGGGATGGGTACCTTTGATATGGCCGCCCGTTTCCCCGATCTGTTTGCAGCCGCCGTACCCATCTGCGGAGGCATCTGTCCCGAACGGTTGGCTCCGGCGGTGAAGAAGGTCAAATTCCGTATCTTCCATGGCGATGCCGACGATATCGTTCCCGTAGATAATTCGCGCCAGATATACACCTACCTGAAAGAATCCGGAGCCGATGTCGAATACATCGAGTTCCCCGGTTGCAACCACGGCAGCTGGAATCCGGCGTTTAACCGTCCCGACTTTATGGAGTGGCTGTTCAAACAGAAGAAATAGAGATGAAGTGAAATACCCGGAAGGAACCGTTCCTTCCTTCCGGGTATTTTTTGTTTCGTAGATATAGATTATAGGGGCTTGTCTCAATAGGGTTGTTCCCTGATATTCTGATGTCGTCTATTTTCGCTATTAAAAATATTTCTTTGTAAAAAGGGTAAAACAAACATATTATCTTAATCTTCGTCGAATGAAAAACAAAAGATATTTCTGGCGGTTGCTTTTATGGGTCGGCATATTGTGTGTATGTATGGGTGCTACATCCGTTAAAGAGAGAGAAAAAACAGCCTTGACGGTTTCGGACGATGAACCAGTATGGTTTTGCGACTATAACGGGAATTTAGGCGTTTCACCCATAAAGGGGATTATATACAATGCCATCAACAAAGATTACGTTGAAAACAAGAACGGCCTAACCATCCGGATACACCAGGATAAGACCCGGGATCCACACTCCGGGAGCAGTGAAAAAACGTTTCAAATCATCGCAATCAACAGGAATGCCACTCCTGACACGAGGGGAGGTTATTTCAACGCACAGCTAACCCCTCTTTCAGATGCCCAGCAGATTGATTTTTCCATCAATAAGTTCTATCCGTTTGGTTATGAGCGTATCCTGGTCTGGGCACTTATGCCTAAATCCATCGAAAAGGTGGAGTACAAAACACTTCAACAACGGATAGACGAGCAACTGAACTATTACGAAGGTATCCAGAACCCGCTTGTATGTTTTACGTTAAGAAGAAGCGATGAATATACATCTGCCAACAATTCTGTCTTGTATGTGGTGAATGGTATAGAAATACCCGAAAGGGTATTTGATGCCCTGAATCCGATTTTTATCCGTTCGTTGAACCGGAGGACAGACGAAGAGACATTGCGCAAGTATAACAGAAAAAAGGCGAAAGAGGTCGTTGTCATTGAGACGTTTACCCACCAGGAGATTATTGCTCCGAATGTCATTCTCTCTACCGGGCGGGGGAATGCACGCTTTTTTGTAAATGACATAGAGATAACCAAAGATATTTTTCTGGCGCTAAAACCCGCTTATTTCAGAGAGACGCAGAAAATACGGGAGAACGATGAAAATTACCGATACATAGAGGGTAAACATCCCGAGGATAATCCTAAAACACGGACCCTGTATAAGGCCTATATCTAATGTAGGCTCCCGGTTTTATACATATTTACAATCTTTTATGGCACGACCTTTGTCATTTATCGTTAATTTTGTCCGGGAAAAGATAAAGATACAATGATAGAAATTTCAAAAGACATTTTTTATGTGGGCGTCAACGATCGGACCAAACACCGGTTCGAGGCGTTGTGGCCTCTGCCGTTGGGAGTATCGTACAATTCGTATTTAATTGTCGATGAAAAGGTGGCGTTGATAGACACGGTAGATCATTGCCATGCCGATCTCTATCTCTCGAAAATCAAAGAGGTGTTGGGCGATCGCCCGATCGATTACCTGGTCATCAACCACATGGAGCCCGACCATTCGGCCGCCATCCGCTTTATCCGGCAACACTATCCGGATATTATCCTGGTGGGGAACGGCAAAACGTTGCAGATGGTAAATGGCTTTTACGGCATTTGCCAGGGGACGCACGAAGTAAAAGATAAAGATACGTTGTCGTTGGGTTCGCGAAGTTTGCACTTTTACCTGACCCCCATGGTGCACTGGCCCGAGACGATGATGACATACGACCCGCTCTCCAAAACCCTCTTCTCGGGGGATGCTTTCGGTTGCTTTGGCGCCTTGAACGGAGGCGTTGTCGATACCGAAATCAATACCGATATCTATTGGGATGAGATGTGGCGCTATTACGCCAACATCGTGGGCAAATACGGCTCACCTGTACAGAAAGCGTTGCAAAAGCTGTCGGAGACGGATATCCGCCTGATATGCTCTACGCACGGGCCGGTTTGGAAGGAGCAGATTTCCCGGGTAGTCGATCTCTATGACCGGGCCAGCCGTTACGAAGGAGCTCCCGGTGTGGTTATCGCATACGGCAGTATGTATGGCAATACCGAGCAGATGGCCGAATATATGGCCCGCGTATTGGTAGAGAAGGGTATCCGCGATGTGGTTCTGCACAATGTATCCAAATCGAACCTGTCGTACGTATTGCGGGACATTTTTAAATACAAAGGGTTGATTATCGGCAGTCCCACCTATACGAACGACCTTTTCCCCGAAATAGAGTCGCTGGCTTCCAAACTGGAAAGCCGCGACGTAAAGAACCGCCTTTTCGGGTATTTCGGCTCCTATACGTGGGCCGGAGCAGCCGTACGGCACTTGACGGCCTTTGCCCAGAAGATGCGTTGGGAGGTGGTTGCAGAACCGGTGGAGATGAAACAGGGTTTCTCTGTCGACATAATGGCGCCTTGTCGTCAGTTGGCCGAGAGTATGGCCGTCCGCTTACAACAGGCGTAAAACAAAATTTTAGTGATCTATCCGATATTTCCCTTTTCCGGCTATCCGGAAGAGGGATTTTTTTAGGAGGCCGAGGTTTTCTGTCTGGGATGGAGTCTCTCGTTGAGGCGAGTATTGATAAATAAAAAAGGGAAGCATTCGTGCTTCCCTTTTTTATCTTTTGTCTCTTATATTAAAGAGCGTTGATTTCTTTCAATACGCTGTTTGTTTTGTGAACGGCGGCAGCGCTCTTGGCGAACAGCGCCTTTTCTTCGTCGTTCAGTTGGAAATCGACAATCTTTTCGCAACCGTTTTTGCCCAAGATAACCGGAACACCGATGCAGATGTCTGATTCTCCGTATTCACCTTCCAGGTAAACGCTGCAAGGAACCAGTTTTTTCTGGTCGTGGATGATAGATTCTACTACAAAAGCAGCAGCAGCTCCCGGAGCGTACCAAGCCGATGTGCCGAGCAGACCGGTCAATGTAGCACCGCCTACCATGGTGTCGGCAGCTACTTTACTCAAAACTTCTGCACTCAGGTAGTTGGAAACGGGAACGCCTTTGTAGGTAGCGTAACGGGTCAACGGAATCATGGTCGTATCGCCGTGTCCGCCGATAACAACACCTTCTACTTCGTTGGCGTTGGCATTCAGGGCCTGGCTCAAATAGCATTTGAAACGAGAACTGTCCAACGCGCCACCCATACCGATTACGCGGTTTTTAGGAAGACCTGTTGCTTTGAGAGTCAGGTATGTCATGGTATCCATCGGGTTGCTTACGCATACGATGATGGCATTGGGCGAATAGGTTAAGATATTGTTTACAACCGATTTTACGATACCGGCGTTTACACCGATCAACTCTTCGCGAGTCATACCCGGTTTACGGGGAATACCGGATGTTACTACCACTACATCCGAATCTTTTGTTGCAGCATAGTCGTTGGTTACACCGCTGATGCGAGTGTCAAATCCTAGCAATGCAGCCGTCTGCATCATATCCAGCGATTTCCCTTCGGAAATACCTTCTTTGATGTCCAACAATACCACTTGATCAGCTACTTCTTTAAAAGCTAATACATTAGCGCACGTAGCACCTACGTTACCTGCACCTACAACTGTTACTTTTGACATAATCTATATACTTTATTTTGATGAATGAAATCTCGTTTTTCAACCCAACAAAGATAGGACTAATTCCAATTAAAGAAAAATATCCGTATTTAATTTTTGATTAATATTTGTCAAATAGATGCGTCTGTCAAACAACCTGTCTTTTTGATAAAACGCAATGATTACCACATGAAAATTCATAAAACGAGACCTTTTTTAATTGATTCATTAGAAGGTGTTTTATTTAGTTGCGTTTTATTAATTGTTTTTGTAGGTTTGTATGCGGTTGAAAGTTTTCTTCTTAGAAATAAAAATAAGGGTATGATGATGCGAAGAGGTGATTGAGGGGGCTGTTGTTCTTTCCTTGTATTGTGAAGGCGAGACCTGTTTTGGGGCATTGGGGTTCTTTGGGGCGGGTAGGTTGTTTGGTGTTACATACTGCTTGCAGATGCCAAACCGGATTATATCTTTACGATGGAAGGAGTGGATGCAGATGAAACTGTCCGACGGTTTACTACAAAACTCCCGTTGACAGCATAATGACTGGTTATCTAACTCGTTTGCCGGATGTGCAGTGTTTGAAAGATGTATTTTTTTGAAGGTGTAATAAAAACTTAGAATAGTTCTGTTCCGACAAAGTTGTTGAATTTACAAGTGTGTGCATTTATAAATTGTCGATTCCCATCGAGAAATGCCGGAAACAGAACTATTGGCTATGACTGTGCAATGTATTTTATTAGGAAAAATCTTTGGTAGTTCCCTCTTTCTGTTTTTTTTCTTGTAAAGCAAGATAAAACGCGAAGCTAAGATAATGATTTTTTTTTGAAATGGCGTAAAAAACACAAGAAATTCGTATAAAAAATAAGAATTTCGATAGATTGATCTTTCTTGAAGGCTGTTTGGAAAGAATTGTGATTTCTAAGGATTATAATATCAGACAAATAGGGCCATCTGTATTACGCAAATTATAGATTGGCCCTATTTGTCGAATATAAGGGATAAGAAGCTGTGTTTGCAGAGAACTCCCTGGGTTTGCAGGAGCTGTTCTGTTTCCGTTTGGTCCATCGCTGTTGTATGGATTGCCAACCGATAGATCGGACGTATCTTATTCCATTGTTTGTGGGGAGGTAGTAGGCCCGTCCACCCGCAAAACACCGTCCTCTCCGATACTCATTTTGTCGATGAATACCACTCTTTTGTTGCCGGTTTGGCTTGTCCGCCCGTGATAGACGCAGTAGAGTTGTTTCCCGTCTCGGCTGGTAGTTACGCTGTTGTGTCCCGTCCCGGTTACAATGCCGCCTTGTGCGGTGTTTTTTTGCAGTACCGGGTTGTTGTCTGCTTTTCGGAAAGGCCCTAACGGGTTTTCTGATACGGCATATCCTACGGCGTAGTTAGCTCCTCCGAAAAAGTTGGCCGAGTACATCATGTAGTATTTCCCCTCGTGCTTCAACATGAACGAGCCTTCGGTCCACCGGCGGTTTACTTCGCCCGAGGTAACCGAGCGGCTCTCCCATTCGCTCTGCGTGTCATCCGCTTTTACGGGCGGGCGCAGCAGGAGGACCGGTTCGCCTATTGCCCCCGTCAGGTCGGGTTTTACCTGGATGCCGTATATCCAGCTCTCTTCTATCTCATCGAACTTTCCTTCTGCCCGGGCCTTGTCTGCAATTTCGCTCTCTACCGGATGTTTGTAGCAGCAGCGCGAATAATAGAGATAGAGATTCCCTTGGTCGTCTTCAATCAGGTTGCCGTCTATGATGGGATATCCCGGGTCGAACAGAGGTCTGTCGCTGAGCTCCTTAAACGGGCCGGTAGGCTTGTCGGATACCGCTACTCCGATGCGGAAGTTCTCGGCTTCGTTTGTCGGGTTGTACCGCCAGTCGGCGCTGAAAAGCATATAGTATTTCCCGTTCCGGTAGTAAACTTCCGGTGCCCAGAAATTGGCTATGGCCCACGAATCGGGGGTATTGCCGCGGTAAACCTGTCCTTCCGGAGTCCAATGTACCAGATCGTCCGATGAGCAGGCTTCGAATCCGTCGATGTTGCCGCTTTCGCTGGTCCCGTACATATAGTAGCGCCCGTCGGGAGCTAACAGGACAAAGGGGTCGCCGAATTGTACCTCCAACGGGTTCTGGTATTCGGTTTTGTCTTTCCCTTTTTGGCAAGCCCCCAGCAGGAGAATTGCCAGGAGCCATGTAATTTGTCGAGTTTTCATTCGTTCTTATATTCTGTTTATTCGATTGTTACGAATACACCGTCGCTGTAATTGTCGTATTGCAACAGACAGGTTTTGCTGGTGTTGTCCCAACTGTATGTTACTTCGATAGGTTCTCCCTGGTGAGTGGCCGTTATTTTAACGGGCTCTTTTTTCAGCAATACGCGCATGGCGTTGCGGGTCTTGCTCGGGCTTCGTGTCAGGAAGGTGAATTTTCCGTCGTTCACTTGGGCCTGATAGACGCGGGCGGCTCCGCATAAGACGCGGGGAGCCTCTTTCCGTGAGATTTTTTTCAGGTTGAGTAAGAAGGCTTGTTCTCCCGGGCGGACGGTCTTGGTCTTGCATATCGGCAACGTGGGGTCGAACAGGTCGATATACAATCCTTTGACCGTATAAGAGTCATTGCTCACGCTTTCGTCCATCACCGCTATCAGGTCGTAATAGCCTCTTGACAGCGTATAATAGTTTTTATATTGCAACTTTCCGGCTTTGGCATCTTTTTGATAGGCCTGTTCTACCAACCGGAGCAACTCCTGGTCGTTGTTGGCCTGTAACACGAACTCTTTCGGGTCTTGACGGACTACATATACCTTCCCCTTTCCGGCCTTGGCTCCGGTAAGGGCTTGGTCGGGGTCTATCCCAATCAGTTCAAACAGGTGCTCAGAGGGGGCCGAATAGTTTTTCCCGTTGGTGTTCCACCACTCCATCACCGACTGGAAGGGGTCGTTGTCGCGGGCGCAATAGATCAATACACCGCCCTTTTTCACCCATTCGGCCAGGTAGGTATGTTGTTCTTCCTGCATCGGCTTCATGCCGGCGTATGACATCAGCAGTACCTGGATGTCTTTGAGCGTATTGGGGTGATAGAGGTTCTCGATGTGTACGGTCCTTACCGGGATGCCCCGTTTGAAGAGCGGGTTGTAGAATCCGTACAGGTTCGACAATCCCGGGTCGGAATAACCCTTGTGACTGGGGGAGAACTGGAACATCCCCGAGTTGGACATCAAGATACCGATGCCTCCTGAGCCGGATATCTTGTTGTCGGTTACCGGCATATCGTTCAACGTGTTGATCATTACCTGCATCTGGGTGGCGTAGGCCGGAGAGATGTTTTCTGACTTTCCGGTGGCAGGGTTCGGGTATTTCGACAGGTAGATACGGTCGGGCCACGGCATCACTTCGTAGTAGTTGTTGCGGGGGAAGAAGAGCTTGGCGGCGAACGTAGCCTGGTAGTTGCGTTTGTAGTCGTCCCAGTCGCGTACGGCGTCTTCGATGGGGTCTGTCAGGAAATAGACGCGGCGGCCGGTAGGGGCTGTCATCGATTCGGTACAGTCGTATTCCAGGTAGGCGTTTTCAAAGACCCGTTCTTTGGATTCTCCGTTGTAGTAGTTGGCCGTACGGGCGGTTCCCGTCCAAACTTGTCCGATATATCCGTCCACGCAGTCGAGCGAGGCCAGGCTTGCTTCGGGGCTGACCAGTTGCCAGGCAGTATAATTGACCAGCGAGTGTGTGGCTACGTAGCATTTTACCTCCCGCCCGATCGATTTGGCGTACTCTTTGGCGTAGGTGAAACACTCTTCAATGGCTTTATAGTTGAGGTGGTATTTGAGCTTGTGTGACAAGTAGGTGTTTTCGGGCGATTCGTGTTGCGGACGCCACGGAAATCCATAATATTTTTCCCATTCGCGCTTGAATGCTTCGCTGTAACCGGCAAACATCCAGATTTCCGGCTCTTCCAGGAAGATATACTCTACCCCTTCGTCTATTACTTTCTTGATGACGTGCTCTTTCATGTAGGCGATAAAGGCATCGTTGGGGATGATATAGGGGACTCCCCGGGTAGTACCGTGCCATATCGTATCGCCGTTTTGGCGGATTTGAGCCTGGTCCCAGTGGTTTACACCGTCTATTTTTCCATCCAGGTAATCGTTGCTTACCCCCCAGGAGATACCGATCATAAAGTCGATGTGATACCCTTGATCTTTCCAGCTTTTGATCCGTTCAGGAAGCCGGTGGATGCCGTAAACCATGACGCGGTCGGCTCGAATATCCACCTCGGGTCTGAAAAATCCCGATGTCTGGAACGTGGTGTTGTCTTTTGGCGAGAGTTGTCCCCAGGCTTGCGGAGTGCATAGCAGCAGGAGCGATAACAGCAGATTGATAAAAGTTGGCTTGTTCATGAAATTTTGTGTTTATATCGTTTGATGTTTATAGAATAATTCCTTTGTCTATGCTCTGGGGAAGTTGGTCGAAATCGAAAAACGATGCTTTTACGCCGGCGTCGGTTACCGATACGATGTTCATACCCGATTTCCCGCGTATGGGGTATCCTACGGCCCCCGCGGTACATAACGGGACTCCTGCCGAACGGTCGCTGGCCGGGAAGTGGAGATGTCCCGACAGGTAGATATCTACCTTGTTGTTTCGGAACAGTTCCAAATATTCCGTCCGTTTTTCAGGAGTCAGGTTTTCGTACGTCTTTTTTTCGTCCGGTTGGTTTACATAGATAGGGTGGTGTCCTGCCACGATTCGGTATTTGTATTTTTGCCCTTTTTTCAGCTCTTTCTGCAACCACAGGGTCTGTTCCGTCTCTAACGGGGTATTTCCTGCCCAGATGAGGTTGGTATTGATGCCGATTATGTAGGTATTTTTATAACTGAACGAAAACCGATCCGCCCCGAAATTTCTTTTATACTGTTCCACGTTGTCCGTGGTGGCGTCGTTGCCTACATCGTGATTCCCTGGTACTTCATATACCGGGATTTTTTTGTCTATGAGGGCCGTCAGGCGTTTGTATTCGTCTACTTGGGCGAGGTTGTTGCGGTCGTGTACCAAATCACCGGTAATGAGTACATATTTGGGCCTGAGCCGGTTGATGGCATCGATGGCTTGTTGCATCAACCTGGTCTCTTTTTCAAAGGAGCGGTGTTTCTCAAAAGAGCCGAACATACCGAATTGCGGGTCGGAAAGGTGGATAAACGAGTATTCCGCACCTCCTTTTTTTCGGAGTCCCTCTATGGCCGATGCTTGGTTGGGTAACAACAAGGCCAGGCATCCCGATGTTGCCGACAGGAGAAATGTTCGTCTTTTCATATTATTTGTAATCAGGTTAACATCGGTATGCTTGCGTGATACCGTTTTGCCTCTCAAAGGTAAGATTTTTCCGTTAAGAATAAAAACGGGAAGCCTGTTTTGTTTATCGACTTCCCGCGCTGTATTTTCCGAGGCTGATTCTTTTTTACGACAGGTAATTGTCAAACTTTTTCATGGCCTGTTTCACGCAATGGTTTGACATGGCATAGAACCACGCTACGGGGACGAAGCAGAACAGGAAACGTTTGGCGGAGTAGGAGAGTACGTTTTGAATTGTATCCCATTTGTAATCTATCTGGTAAAGAGCAATCATGTACAGAAGGGCCGCAGTGATTATCATTACCAGTAAAAGCAGGTTGTCCTGTTTCTTGATAAGGTACCAGCCGTTTAGCAGGAGCGAGATGAGTAATGCCACAAAAGTCCATCCGTAGAATAGCGTATTGGCGAAATGCATTTTCATAAAATGCCAGATTATCCCGGCTTTCTCGGCATCCCAGTAAGGCCTGACGATGGCGATGCTTTCGGCGTAGAAATGGCTGATCTTCATAAATATCACCCATAACAGTGCCGGGATGAGAGAAGCTGTTACCGGTAAGATCGATTTCCAATGTTTGTTTTTTATACAGTCTATCAGAACGGCCAGCAAGGCGGCAGCGATGAATACGATCCCGTCCGTACGGGTCCAAATGTTGATGCCCAGTAGCAGCGATCCCAGGTATAGATCTTTCGTTTCCCGTTTCCGGAACCAGAGTGCCAGGTAGATAATCCCCAATGATGCGCTGACAGCGTGTATGACGTTGGTGGCTGATAATGAAGAAAACCCGATCATTTCCGGTGTGATCATCATAAAAAAGGTGGTGATGGCAGCTCCCGTTTTGCCGATAACCCGATGCAGGCTACCATAAAAAGCAATCAGGAAAAAGAGGTATATCAAGGCCGGGATCAGCTTTGAGGTCTCAGCCCCCAGCAGATATACAAAGGCATAACTGAGTTGCAGCATCGGCGCGTATGTGATGTAACTGCCTGCCCGGTTGATTTGGGGCATATAGTCGGGTTGGAACAGGCTCAGATCTTTGAGGGTATGCTCTTGTGCGATGACGTATCCGATGGTGTCGAATCCGGCCAGACTGTCCCTGTCGAAAGTCGGGAAATAGATGCATTTGGCAAAATTCATGTATTCCAGGTAGAGGATGACCCCGATAAAGAACAACCATACTAAATTGTATCGGGGGGTGGTAAAATGGAGGCTGTTTTTATAGTAAGCCGCTACCTCTTCTTTTCTTCGGTAGAGCGGATAGAGCAACGCCAGTATCAGGATTCCGTCTGCAATGAAGATGTTCGGGACCGTCAGGGGGATACCCAACAGGTTGATTACGGCCATGAGCATGGTTTGGATACCTATCCCGATGGGAAAGGAGAGCCCGATTTTTTCATACCACGAAAATTGGAGGGATATATCGTTTAAGAGGATGAATCCTATGGCGATTACAATGACAATTCCTGCGATTAACATATTCGGTTACTTTTGAGGGGTTATAGGCAATACGCCATGTTGGTAGGCCGAGTCGGTAGGATAGGAGAGTTTGTCTTTCCCTTCTCCGTTTACGATGGCCACATAGTTGATTTGGTCGGCATATTTACTGACACCGAGTTCGCTTTCCAATACCAGTTTCCGCGGGTATAGAAAACGGGTAGCGTAAATTTTGTTATAGATGTGGGCAAAGGGGCTCCCCTCTTTGGAGAATGCCTCTTGCGATGGATAAAGGATGACAGCATCTTCGGGTGTTGCCTGTTTGATAAAATGCAGGTATTCGTAATTGACCCCGAGCTTCATCTGCATTTTTTGTTCAAACGATATGTCCGGGTATTGTTTTATTAGGCTCATGTTTCCTTTAAGCAGGTTGTAATATACCCATTTGTATGCAGGTTGTTCGGTAAATGTAATTTTGACCAGCAGGAGAGCCAACAACAGGAACAGGATGTTTTTAAGCAGCCATTTCCCGTCTGGATGGGATGACGTTTTTGGAGCGTTCTCTTGTTTGGGTGTTTTCGGATTGGATTTCGCCATAAATTAGTTTTTTGTGAAACGATATTTTAAAAGGATGTAAATGGCTTCGATTCCGTCGCGCCATTTAATTTTTTTCCCCTCCTTTTTTGATCGCGGGTAATATCTGATTGGAATCTCTTTGATGGAATAGCCCCTTTTCAGGGCTTTGGCCGTAACCTCCGGGCAGAATCCGAAGCGGTTGCTGGACAGGGGGATAGACTTTAATACGGCTGCGTCGAACATCTTGTAGCAGGTGGGTTCGTCTGTTATTTTTACGTTGAAAAGCAGACTGGTAATGAACGAAACAAGCCGCCCGCCCCAATAAAAGCTACGGTATGAATAGTGGTTGTTTTTATTTAACAGGCGTGAGCCGTACACAATCTGGTATTCTCCTGATAAAATGGGTTGTAATAAGGCCGCATAATCAGCCGGGTCGTATTCCAGATCAGCATCTTGAATAATAATGACATCGCCTGTGGCTAAATGGATACCGGTCCGTACGGCGTATCCTTTTCCCCGGTTGCATGAGAGTTTGGTATATTGGATCGATGCTTCGGGGTGTGTATGGATAAACGTCTTTACTTTCTCTTCCGTGTTATCCGTAGAGCAGTCGTCAACAACCAGGATTTCTTTGGCGATGGGATACTCTTTCCCCTCTTCCGTATCGGATAGGGAGGTGGACAGGATTTCTTCTAAAACCTGAACGATGGTTTTCGATTCGTTGTATGCCGGTATAATGATCGAGAGTTTTTTATGCCTCATATAATTGCCG
The DNA here is from genome assembly GCA_018714665.1 of Candidatus Gallibacteroides avistercoris. Lineage (GTDB taxonomy): Bacteria > Bacteroidota > Bacteroidia > Bacteroidales > CHK158-818 > Gallibacteroides > Gallibacteroides avistercoris. Next base: position 13,705 of record DVNA01000152.1, read on the forward strand.
TTGTCCAGATTATATTTGTACATCGGATACAAATATAACGGTATATTTTTAGGATAAAAAGTTTGCAGTGCAGTTTTAGCAGGATGTATGATAAAAAGAGGGGCTTGCCCGATGGGGCAGGCCCTCTTTTTATTTTGGAAGGATAAAATGATCGGTCTTGATTATTCTATCGCTGCCTGTGCGGCTGCTACCCGGGCGATGGGTACCCGGTACGGGCTGCAACTTACATAGTTCATGCCGATAGAGGCACAGAATTTGACAGAAGAGGGTTCTCCTCCGTGTTCACCGCAAATTCCTACTTTCAAAGAGGGTTTGGTAGAGCGTCCTTTCTCGATTCCTATACGAACCAGTTGTCCTACACCTTCTTGGTCGAGTATCTGGAACGGGTCGTTTTTGAGGATACCTCTTTCCAGATAAACTTTCAGGAACTTGCCGGCATCGTCGCGAGAATAACCGAAGGTCATTTGAGTCAGGTCGTTGGTCCCGAAAGAGAAGAAATCGGCTACTTCGGCTATCCTGTTGGCGGTTAAGGCAGCGCGAGGCACTTCAATCATCGTTCCGATTTTGTAATCAACGCGATCTCCCCGTTCGGCAAATACCTGTTCAGCAGTAGCTTTGATAATCTGAGCCTGTAATTTCAACTCTTCGATAACCCCTACCAGCGGGACCATGATTTCGGGGATAACGGTACATCCTTTTGCCTTGATATTCAGGGCAGCCTCGATGATGGCCCGGGCCTGCATTTCGGTAATTTCCGGATAGGTACATCCCAACCGGCAACCGCGGTGGCCTAACATCGGGTTGAATTCTTCCAGCGCGTCGCAGGCAGATTTGACTTCGTCTATGGATAGACCCATTTCTGTGGCCATCTCTTTTTGGGTAGCCAGTTGATGAGGTACGAATTCGTGTAGCGGGGGATCCAGCAACCGGATGGTAACGCCGTATCCGTCCATGGCTTCAAAGATACCTTCAAAGTCAGACCGTTGCATCGGCAAGAGTTTCTTCAAGGCTTCGCGGCGGCCCTCTTCGTCTTTGGAAAGAATCATTTCACGCATGGCTTTGATGCGTTCGCCTTCGAAGAACATGTGTTCGGTACGGCACAAACCGATACCTTTGGCGCCGAATCGGCGAGCTACCCGTGCATCTTTGGGGGTGTCGGCATTGGTGCGTACATCTACTTGGGTATATTTTTCGGCCAATTCCATGATTTTGCTGAAATCACCGCTCAAATCGGCATCTACTGTCGGTACTTCGCCTTCGTACACTTCTCCGGTAGAACCGTTCAGCGAAATCCAGTCGCCTTCTTTGTACACTTTGCCTTTCATTTCAACGGTACGTTCTTTGTAATCGACCTTGATCTCTCCGGCTCCCGATACACAGCATTTTCCCATACCGCGGGCAACGACAGCCGCGTGCGAGGTCATTCCGCCGCGTGCGGTCAGGATACCTTGTGCCACATTCATTCCACGCAGATCTTCGGGCGATGTCTCGATACGAACCAAAATGACACGTTTGCGTTTTTCTGCCCAGCTTTCAGCATCTTCGGCAAAAAAGACTATTTTTCCTGCGGCAGCTCCCGGGGAGGCAGGCAACCCTTTGGCGATGACTTTGGCACTTTTCAGGGCTTGTTTGTCGAATACCGGGTGCAACAGTTCGTCCAGCTTGCCCGGTTCCATCCGTTTGAGAGCTGTCTTTTCGTCTATCATGCCTTGGCGAAGCATATCCATGGCTATTTTGACCATGGCTGCCCCGGTACGTTTCCCGTTACGGGTTTGCAGCAGCCATAATTTACCGTCCTGTATGGTAAATTCCAGGTCTTGCATATCCTTGAAATAACTTTCCAGTTTTTGTTGTGTTTCGATCAGGTCTTTGGCACATTCCGGCATGGACTCTTCCAGAGAGGGATATTTGCTGGCACGTTCTTCTTCGCTGATACCTTGCAGTTTAGCCCAACGGCGAGAACCTTCTGTGGTGATTTGTTGGGGTGTGCGGATTCCGGCAACCACGTCCTCGCCTTGGGCATTGATCAAATATTCTCCGTTGAAAATGTCTTCTCCTGTGGCCGCGTCGCGGGTAAAGGCTACGCCCGTTGCCGAGGTGTTGCCCATGTTACCGAATACCATGGCTTGTACGTTAACGGCAGTACCCCACTCTTCGGGGATCTGGTTCATGCGGCGGTAGTAGATGGCGCGTTCGTTCATCCAGCTGTCGAATACGGCGCAGATGGCTCCCCACAATTGTTCCCAGGGACAATCGGGGAAATCGTTGCCTGTACGTTCTTTTATGGCAGCTTTGAACCGTTTTACCAAAAGTTTCAGGTCTTCTACCGAGAGTTCGGTATCATTGACGATGCCTCGTTGTTCCTTGACTTCGTCCATGATCTCTTCAAACGGGTCTATGTCGTCTTTGCTTTTGGGTTTCATTCCCAATACTACATCTCCGTACATTTGTACGAAACGGCGGTAAGAGTCCCACGCAAAGCGGGGATTTCCCGATTTCTGGGCAATGCCTTCTACGGCTTTGTCCGTTAAACCTAAGTTCAGTACCGTATCCATCATTCCAGGCATGGAGACACGAGCTCCTGAACGAACAGAGACCAACAGCGGATTTTCCGGATCGCCGAATTTTGTTCCCATGATCGATTCGATGTGGGCAACCGCTTTTTTCACATCTTCGTTGATGAGCTCTACTACGGCCTCTTTCCCTTTTTGGTTATATTCGGTACAAACCTCGGTCGTAATGGTGAATCCCGGAGGAACCGGAACCCCGATTAGGTTCATTTCCGCAAGGTTGGCACCTTTCCCTCCCAAGAGGTTTTTCATGTCTGAACGGCCTTCGGCCTGTCCGTTCCCGAACGTGTAAATTCTTTTACTCATTGTTAATAGCTTTTTTGCACAGTTAATTTTGTTAAATAAAAGGCGGGTCGCCTCTCTTTTTTAGTATGAGTTATTGATTGATTTATAGTCGCAAATATATTACATATATAAAGATTCGCAAGAGTTCTGTAAAGATTTTTTTGCATACGATTAATTTTGGTGACCTTGCAAGGATTCTTCTGAAAATATTCGTACCTTTGACCCAAATTGTTTTTGTTTAAAACCTGGTATTTTGTCTCGCAAAAAGAAAGAGTTCCCAATAATAGAACAAATAGAAATCACAGATGTTGCCGCAGAAGGCAAGGCAATAGCAAGATATAACGATCTGGTTATTTTTGTTCCCTACGTGGCACCGGGGGATGTGGTAGATTTGCAGTTATATCGGAAGAAAAATCGTTATGCCGAAGGCAGGGTGCTTCAATTTCACCGTTATTCGCCCTTGCGGGTAGAACCTTTTTGTCAGCATTTCGGTGTATGCGGAGGTTGCAAATGGCAGCATCTTCCCTATGAAGAACAGTTGAAGTTTAAGCAACAGCAGGTAGTTGATCACCTGACTCGTATCGGGAAAATTGAACTCCCCCCAGTCTCTCCCATATTAGGATCGAAGAAAAGTATTTTTTATCGGAATAAACTGGACTTTACCTTCTCCAACAAATCGTGGCTTACTCCCGAAGAGTTGCAGTCGGAACAGACATTCGATTGCCGCAATGCGTTGGGTTTCCATATCCCGGGGATGTTCGACAAGGTGCTGGACATAAAAAAGTGTTGGTTGCAGGATGATATATCCAACCAGATACGGCTCAGCATCCGTCAGTTTGCCCTCGAACACGGTTATCCGTTTTTCGATTTGCGTCAACAGGAGGGATTGATGCGCAACATCATCGTCCGTACCGCTTCGACGGGCGAGATCATGTTGATAGTTGTCTTTTTTCAGCACGACACCGACAAGATCAATGCGATGATGGAGCATATTGCCAATACGTTTCCCCAGATAACCTCTCTGTTGTACATCGTAAATCAGAAAGCGAACGATACGATTACCGACCAGCAGATCCATCTCTATCGGGGACGCGACTACATCCTGGAACAGATGGAAGGTTTGCAGTTCAAGATAGGTCCCAAGTCCTTTTATCAGACCAACTCCGAGCAGGCGTATGAATTGTATAAGGTAGCCCGTCGTTTTGCCGCCTTGTCCGGAAACGAATTGGTGTACGACCTGTATACCGGTACCGGAACCATTGCCAATTTCGTAGCCCGTCAGGCCCGTCAGGTAATAGGAATCGAGTATGTACCCGAGGCCATAGCCGATGCCAAGCTAAATGCGGCACTCAATCAGATAGACAATACATTGTTTTATGCGGGAGACATGAAAGATATTTTGACCGCCTCTTTTATAGAAGAGCACGGGCGTCCCGATGTTATTATTACCGATCCGCCGCGGGCCGGTATGCACGATGACGTTATCAAGGCCATTCTCTTTGCCGCACCTGAACGGATTGTCTATGTGAGTTGCAATTCTGCCACGCAGGCCCGGGACCTTTCGTTGCTCGACGCCGCCTATCGGGTAACGGCCGTACAGCCGGTCGATATGTTCCCCCATACCCAGCACGTAGAAAATGTCGTGCTGTTGCAGCGGCGGGAAGAGAAATAACCGAACCGTAGAAATTGGAAAAAATGGAAGAAAAAGGAAAGACATTGCGCGATATCCCGGCCGTCCGGTGGATGTCGTTGGGTATCGTAGCGTTTTCGATGATGGCCGCCTATTTTATGATTGATGTCATGGCGCCGTTGAAACCGATGCTCGAACGCGAGCTGTTGTGGAACAGTTTGGATTACGGTTTCTTTTCGAGTGCCTACGGGTGGTTCAACGTCTTCCTGCTGATGTTGTTGTTCGGCGGTCTTATCCTGGACCGCTTCGGAATCCGGTTGACCGGAAAGATGGCTACGGGTTTGATGGTGGCAGGGGCACTCCTTAAATATGGGGCATTGGTGTATCCTTTTTCCGGAGCCGAAGTTTGGGGCATCAAGGCCAGCGTATTTTATGCAGCCATCGGATATGCCATATTCGGTGTAGGAGCTGAGGTGGCGGGGATTACCGTTACCAAAATTATCGTAAAGTGGTTCAAGGGGAGAGAATTGGCTCTGGCCATGGGATTGCAATTGGCGTTGGCCCGTGTGGGAACGATATTGGCCTTGTCGCTCTCCGTTCCTGTTGCCGAATATTTTGCAACCGCTTCCGCCTCTGTTTTGTTGGGAACCGTGCTGGTCAGCATCGGTTTTATAGCTTATTTTATCTATTCGTATTACGACATGCGATTGGACAAGCAGTTGGACGAGCAGCTCTCTTTTGAAGACGAGGTGTTCCGTTGGGCCGATGTCAAGGCCATTGTCTCTAACCGAGGGTTTTGGCTTATCACCCTGCTCTGTTTGCTTTTTTATGCCAGTATCTTCCCTTTTCTGAAATATTCTTCCGATCTGATGGTCAATAAATTTGGCGTAGAAGAGACGCTGGCTGGAATGATCAGCAGTTTGTTGCCATTCGGGACGATGGTGCTGACCCCCATTTTCGGAAACCTTTATGACCGGAAAGGCCGCGGGACGGACATCATGTTGGCCGGTACCGTTATTGTCTTTGTGGTCCATCTGTTACTCTCCATTCCTTTTCTGGACAGTTGGTGGCTGGCAGTTTTGTTGATGGTCATGTTGGGCCTCGGCTTTTCGATGCTTCCCTCGGCCTTGTGGCCGGCCGTAGCGGTAATCGTCCCGGAAAAGCAGTTGGGAACAGCTTACGGGTTGATTTTTTATATCCAGAACATCGGACTGATGGTGGTACCCGGTGTTGTAGGTTGGATGCTGGAACGCTATGGTTCTGAATATGCCGAAGACGGGATAAAAACGTATGACTATACCTGGCCCATGGTACTGTTTGCCTTTTTTGCATTAAGTGCCTTTTGGATGGCCGTTTTGTTGAAAAAAGAGAATAAAATCAAACAATACGGATTGGATTTGCCCAACATGAAAGAATGATCTTTTTATTTTTATGAAAGAGGCTTTTGTTTAGATATATTTAGTTTGATTTAGCGGAAATGGAAGCAGTATGGCAAAAAGTAGATGAATGGCTCGGCATGATCGGGTTAAAGCCCGATTGGGTGTCAGACGTGGATCAATATGTCGTTTTGACAGGAATCGTGTTTTTTGCCCTGTTGGCCGATGTCTTGTGCCGATTAATCGTATTGCGTATAGTCAGTCATTTGGTAAAGCAGACCAAAGCCACGTGGGACGACATTCTCTTCGACCGGAAAGTGTTGAAGAATCTGACGCAGATTGTCGCTCCCGTATTGATCTATCTGTTGGTTCCTGTCTTTATGGAGACGGAGTCGGAGGCCTTTCTCTCTTTCCTGATGAAATTGTGCCAGATTTATGTCATTGCCTCTGTCTTGCGTTTCTTCAATTCGCTGTTTATATCCATCTATCGCATCTACAACGAAAAGGATGAGTATCACGACCGCCCCTTGAAAGGGTTGTTGCAGACCGCCCAGATTATCCTGTTTCTGGTAGGAGGTATCTTTATTGTCGGGATTTTGATAGATCGTACGGTCTATAAATTGATTGTTGGTTTCGGTGCCTCGGCCACCATCCTGATGCTGGTTTTCAGAGACAGTATTTTGGGCTTTGTATCGGGTATTATGTTGTCGGCCAACAATATGCTTCGGATAGGCGACTGGATAACCGTGCCCAAATACGGGGCCGACGGCCGTGTATTTGAAATAACGCTGAATACAGTCAAGGTACGGAACTGGGACAATACGATTACCACGCTGCCCCCGTATGCACTTACGAGCGAGTCTTTCCAGAACTGGCGGGGAATGTTTGAGTCGGGCGGCCGGAGAATCAAGCGATCCGTTCACATCGACGTAACCAGTATTCGTTTCTGTACCTCCGAGATGCTGGACCGGTTTAAGCAAAAAGCCTGTCTGAAACCATACCTCGAACAGCACGAGCAGACTGTCCGTAGGTATCAGGAAGAACATCGTACGGACGAGGAGATAAACGCCCTCCGCCTGACAAATCTGGGGATATTCAGGGCCTATATGAACCATTATCTGCATCATCTGCCCGACCGGAACTCCGATATGTTTTGTATGGTGCGTTATCTACCCCTGTCGGAAGTAGGACTGCCCGTCGAGTTGTATTTCTTCTCTGCCGTAACGACCTGGGTGGATTATGAAAAGATTCTGGCCGATGTGATGGACCATGTCCTGGCCGTGATACCCGAGTTTGATTTAAGAATATTCCAGGTCCCCTCTGGGTACGATTTTGGAAAAAGGTTTTCATAAAACAGAAAAAGTAATGTCAGAACAGATCATGATACATCCCGGAGCGGGGAAGGATGAAACTTACCAGGAGTTGTTACCTCAGATTCGGTCGTTAATCGAAGGAGAGACCGATTTAGTAGCCAATCTGGCCAATGTGGCGGCGGCATTGAAAGAGACGTTCGGCCTCTTTTGGGTGGGTTTCTACCTGGTAAAGGGTTCGGAATTGGTGTTGGGGCCGTTTCAAGGGCCGGTTGCTTGTACCCGAATCGGCTTTGGCCGGGGTGTTTGCGGTACGGCCTGGCGGGAAAAACGAATCGTGGTGGTTCCCGATGTCGATAAGTTTCCCGGACATATTGCTTGCAGTTCCCGTTCCCGATCGGAGATTGTTGTTCCGCTGATTCATCAGGACGAAGTATGGGCAGTGTTGGATATCGACAGCGAGTCGCTTGGGAGTTTTGATGCCTGTGATGCCTTCTACTTAAACGAAATTTGTTCTTTGCTGACCTCTCTTTCCTGTTGACTTTTTTCAATAATCGGCTCTTTGATGTCCTCTCCCGGATTGTCCCTTTTGACGGGCCTTTTAACAGGTAACACAATGAAACTTAATCGTTAAAACGTTGTTTCGGGAGAAAAAAAACAGAGGGATAATGGAGGAATGTCCCATTTTTTATTTATCTTCGAGCCATTCAAAAAGTAGATATTTTAAATTATGGACGTCGGTATTACAGAATTGTTCGAGACTTTGATAAAACAATACCGGGAATTGGAACCTTCGCTGGCAGCGTTTAAGCAGGCGCTGGAAGAGGATATTACTTTGCAAGACGAATACACGGAATGGTGTGATGCAATGGGTTATTCCGAAAAAAAAGGCTTTGAAGAGTTTTATTACGAATACATCGAACATTCCGACTCGATCTGGGACAGCATCTACCCCAATAAAGAGGAGTTTGACGGATATGACTTACAAGACTAACGGGCGTTCTTGCCCAGCCTATTTTTAGAACCTTATTTCTTCCTTTCCTTTGTTATAGCGGATCAACGTCATAATAAAGTATAACAGACTTAAATGTCTCCACCTGAACCAGCTTCTCATAAGCTTGTTGTAAAAGTTCTTTTACCCGGCTCATCGAGGCCTGATTTTCTATTTTTAACACGATTTTGCGGATGTAAAGCGATTGGATACGGGCAACCGGCGGGTTGTCCGGCCCCAATACGCGGTGATTGAATATCTTTCGGAGGTAGTCGGCGTACAGGGAGGCGTATCGGCACAGCAACTCCTCGTCGCGGTGTTTGAGAAAAATATGTATGAGCCGGGTAAAGGGGGGATAGTTGAACCGTTGGCGTTCGTTGATCTGGTCGTTGTACATGGCCGGATAGTTGTGTTTCACCACTTGTGTAATAAGCGGATGGAGGGGATGAGAAGTTTGCAGGATGACGGTCCCTTGCCTGTTTTTCCGCCCGGCCCGTCCTGCCACCTGTACCATCAGTTGAAAGGCCCGTTCGTAGGCTCTGAAATCGGGATAGTTCATCAATCTGTCGGCATTCAGAATACCCACTACGCTGACGTTGTCAAAATCGAGACCTTTGGTTACCATCTGGGTGCCGATCAGAATCTGTGTTTTCTTTTGCTGGAATTGAGAGATTATCTGTTCGTATGCTTTACGAGTACGAGTTACGTCCAGGTCGAGGCGACTGACTGAATACGACGGGAACAGTGCCGCAATCTCCTCTTCGATACGTTCCGTTCCATATCCTTTGATTTCGATGGCCGGTTGTCCGCAAGCCGGACAGATGTGCGGAATTTCATATACGGCTCCGCAATAATGGCACGTAAGTTGATTTTGTCGCTTGTGGTAGGTAAGGGATACGTCGCAATGCCGGCATTTGGGTGTCCAGGCACAGAGTTTGCACTCCATGACCGGAGCAAAACCTCTTCGGTTCTGGAACAGAATAACCTGCTCTCCCTTTTCAAGACTTTCCCGCATATGTTTAATCAGTAAAGGGGAGAATGTCCCTTGCATCGCTCTTTTCTTACGAAACTCCTGTAAGTCGGCGATCTTTATTTCCGGCAACGAGATATCGTCGTAGCGTTGTGTCAACCGAACCCAACCGTATTTGCCGGTCGTGGCATTGTGATACGATTCGATGGCCGGTGTGGCAGATCCCAGCAGGGTTTTGGCCCCGTGCATCGATGCCAGTACGATGGCCGCATTGCGGGCGTGGTAACGGGGGGCCGGATCTTGTTGCTTGTAGGTCTTTTCATGCTCCTCATCTACAATAACCAGCCCCAAGTCTCTGAACGGAAGAAAGACGGACGAACGTACGCCCAATACGATTTTTACGTCGTTTGTTCGCAGCATATTGTTCCAAATCTCGGCCCGTTCGTTTTCCGAGATTTTAGAGTGGTATATCGTTAATTGTGCCCCGAAGATACGTTGCAATCGGGTAGTTAATTGGGTGGTGAGGGCAATTTCGGGAACCAAGTATAAAACCTGCCTCCCTTGCCGTATTACCTCCTGTATCAAGTGAATGTATATCTCCGTCTTTCCGCTGGAAGTAACTCCCTGTAACAAGGATACGTTCTTGTCTGCAAATGAGGAGAGTATTTCGTTGTAGGCCCGTTCTTGTGCCGGATTGAGGGTGTTTGTCGGGACGGTATGGTACGCGGTGTTTGCGAAACGGCTTACCACCTTTTTGTAAACGATAAAGATTTTTTTATCGACAAGGGCCTTTATGACGGCTTCCGAAGCGTCTGTACGTTCCATCAACTCTTTTTTCGACACTTCGCGCAACTCTTTTTTCTGCATGAATCCCGAAAGTTCGAGATACCCCATCAACAGATGGAGCTGTTTTTTTGCCGACGAGAGGGCCTCGAACAGTTGTTTCAGCTCCTCCTGTTGTTCCTGTCCGATGCAAAGGCGGATGTATTTCTCGGTTTTTTGTTTGTATCCCTCTTTCAATTGTTCGTAGATATACACGGCCTCTTTTTCCAGCAATGTCCGTACCACCGGCATCAGGTTTTTTATTTCGCAGGCTTTCTCCAATTCCGATATGGTACATTTCTGCTTGTGGGAGAGGGTATCGAGTACGTTTTGCTCTTTCTGCGTCAGCCGCTGTTCTTCTGTTTCCTGATAATCGTTATTGAGCATGATACACGATTCGCTCTCCAATTTGAGTCCGGAGGGAAGAGCAGCTTTATAAACATCGCCTACCGAGCACAGGTAGTAGGAGGCAATCCATTCCCAGAATTTCAGTTGTGGACGACGTAGAATCGGTTCTTGGTCGAGCAGCGAAAAGATCTCTTTTATTTCATACAGGTCCGTAGGGCGGTCGTGCAAAAAGACGACGATGGCGGTATAATATTTTTTTCGGCCGAAAGGGACAACCACGCGGCTGCCTATCCGCAGGCATTCCTGCATTTGTTCTGGAATGGCATAGGTAAAATAGCGTGGCAGGGACAACGGTAACACTACATCGGCGAATTTCATATCGGTCAAATTTCAAGCAAGACAAAGATAGTGAAAGGCGAGAGCAGAGGCAAATGAAAACCTTGTTTTCTGATTTGACTATGCCGAGCCGCCTCCTGTCTTCTGTAAAGATAGTGAAAGGCGAGAGCAGAGGCAAATGAAAACCTTGTTTTCTGATTTGGTATATCTTATCCGTATTTTATTTATTCTCCCTATATACGAAAATCCCGGGTTAAATAAGTGATTCAACCCGGGAAGATTGTATGGTGATTCAATCTATTTTTAGAACAGGTAGGCAGCTGTAACCGACCATGAACGCATCTTTCCTTTGGCGCTGTTGTACTCGGATTCAATCATTTCGAAACGTTGCGACAGACCCCAGTTGTGAGAGACGGCTACTTGTACGTGGTTAAAGATTTCAAGACCACCACCTACGTTTATTCCCATATCGAATTTACGGTCTCCCGTTTCAACCATGTTCTTGACATCGGACATATCGGAGAGCATGAATCCGAAATTGGGACCGGCAGTTAAGAAGAATTTCAATAGGGGAACACCGAATTTCCATTTAAAATTGACCGGGATATCCAGATAATCCAGTTTTTTGTCATACGCTTTGGCAAATCCCGTTCCTTCACGGACGTCCTTACGGGTATAGAGAACAGAACCGTCCACGCCGATACCCAAGACCGGTATCATGAATTCGGCCATCACACCACCGGTAAAACCTGCGTGGTTATTGCTTTTATACACGTCCGAGTCGAAAGAGAGGCGAGAAAGGTTTACCCCGGCTTTTACCCCGAATCTTAATTGGGCTTGTGCCGGTGAACTAACAAACAACAGACAAGCTGCAATAGAA
>DVNA01000153.1 GCA_018714665.1 Candidatus Gallibacteroides avistercoris
AGGCCTTTGTATATTTTGGCTCTCTTTTGTTAAGCATAGCAGGCTGTTCTCTCACGACTTTTAAAGTTGTAAGCAGCGCCACCAATATGCGTTAAAAAGAGAAGTTTTCATTTCTTGTTTCGGTTTTGATGCGACAAATGTAGCAAATATTTCTTTTTTGCAAGAAACTTGTCTGAAAATTTTTTTTCTGGACTCTTTTTTTTGTGGTTGGATTCTGCAACGAACGGGCCCATTATAGATTAAACCGTATAGTCCGGAGACCGAAAGAGGGAATGTATAGCCCTATTTCCGAGCCGGACTCTCTCCGGTCGATCCGGCAGTCGGCCGTTTTCTTTTTGTCCAGGGTTATGGTTTCTGCCTTTTGGGGGACGAATGACAGCAGGATACGTTTCTCCCCGCTCGTCCCTTCGTTGAAAAGCCTTATCACCAGGTCGTCTCCGTCGTAATAGGCTGTACTTAATACGACACCCTCATCCGGCAGTTGAAGTAGAGATTTCGCGGTACAGGATGCCTCTGCCGGTAGATTCCGGATTACGAGAGGTTCTTGCTTTCGGGTGTTCTCGAACGAGATATTGCTTTTGTCCCACCTTTGCCGATGCGGTAGAATGCTGTAACAGATTTCCGTTTTTCCGGTTATTTTGTAATCGGCGCTCCACAACCCCGTTCCGGAGTATTGTACGGTCAATCCCAGCGGATAATCCTCGCCGTGCAGGTAGCTGGTGGTATGGTCAGTAAAGAGGGTCAGTCCGCAATCCTGCTCCTTTCCGTACAGATCGACCCAGTTCAGTACGACGTTGTTCTTGATGCTGTCCCATCGGTTGAAGAAGGTGTTCGGCAGGTTACTGCGACAGACGTCGAACGGTGCGTTTTTGTAGATCTCCTGTTTTTCCAACGTTACCGGAAAGAGCAGGTGCAGTTTGTAACGGTCATCGTAAAAAGCTTTCCGTACCTCCTGCCAACGGCTCTGTTCCCTGTATTCGCCGATACGGGGATTCGATTGCCAGTCGATTTCCAGCCGCATATCGATACGGGGTTCACCCCTTTGCAGGCGGACGTATTGGATAAAGGGGTATCGTCCAACCTTTCCCGCTATCTTTACGGTTGCCGACAGAGGTCCGTTCTCTACGATGGATAGTTCGGCCATCCTTTGGCTGGACGACATCAAACCGCCCTCTTCGTAAAAGTTTCCCCGCAATTCGTTGAAGGAATATTCGGCACGCGGATCTATCCACTCTTTTTGCAGCATCTTATCGTATAATGAGGTGATGGTACCGCCTTGTAAGGGGTCGAAGACGAGTCGGTACAGATCGGATTCTATTTGCAGTTTGCCCGACGGGAGCCACTCGGTTCGCATACTCTCTGTCTGTCGGGTCGAGGAGTAGGTCAGTGTGTAATCGGCAAAACCCATGGCCGGTACTTCGGCAAGGAACCAGAGGTTGTTGTTGGCATTTTTCTGGGAGATGATTTTTCGTCCGGTAGGGTCGGTAACCTTTATTCCGGCATCTGCGCAAGAGGCAGGTAACGGGTATGAAACAAGCTCTTTTCTCGCTTTTCCGGTGCTGTTGTAGATGCGTATCTTTCCGGAATAGGGAGCGTTGTTGCCGATCAATGTGTCGCACAGACGTTGACTGGCGGCGGTGAACAGGGAGACATTCTCGGCCCAGGTGTGGTTGGTGTGTCCCATTTTGTTGTAGGGGACAATCCAACAGTCGTGGTGCTGCGATAACAACAGCCCCCGCCAGGCTTCGTCCAATAGCGTTTGGTTCCAGGGCTGGTGGTCGAAATATTTTTGCAGGACGGCTATCTTTTCGGTTTGGATCAGCTTGTTCTCGGTTTGGCGAATCTCTTGTGCCAACCGTTGTACTATTTGACTTCCCCACATCAGGCTGACCCGGAAGTTCTCTTGCGATAGCCTCCGGTTGTCGGTGGTAGGGCTTGCGATGTTTTCAATGTAGTTTGTCCAGAGCGTATAGCTGCTTCTGCTTTTTTGCGGCGAGCCCAACCAGGGCCCGTTTTCCCATCCGGCATCCTGGTAGCACATTCCTGCCGGATGTTCGATGCCGGCCTTGAAACAATTCTGCAAGTATTTGGGCGAATTGATCCATGCAGTCGTTTGCCAGGTGGAGTTCTCTTCTAACAGTTCGGCATCGTATCGTGGGATGGTCGGTATTGCCGTGCTGTCCGGACCTATCCAGTTGATGGATTCTCCACCTGTTGATTCGGCATAACCGCCATAACAAGTACCCGGGTTTTTGAGTACGGCGTATCGGAATCCGAACTGTTTCAATACCTGGGGTAGGGCGCTGGTAAAGCAGGGCTCCTCAACGGCGTAGGTAGAAAAAGAGAGTCCCGGAAAGTGTTTTCGCAAGCGATCCATGCCATAGGCAAATTGCCGTATCAGGCTTTCACCCGAGATGTTGTAGCAATAGGGTTGGGCGTAGGTTGGATTGGTAAATTCCAATAGAGTCCCGTTATGATCGGCTACAAAATGGACAAACTCGGTGTACGCCTTCGGGGTCCAGACTTTTACCGAATCGAACGTTTCCGGTTCTATTTCCAGGCAGATGCTCCAACCGGGATGTTCGTTCAGTTTCTCCATCATAAACGACGTTTGCCATACAGGGTAGTGTCCGAATACGCCGCCGTGGTACCCGTCCACGAAGTAGGAGGTTTGTGCGGACAAGGTCGTTTTACAGAGAATATATAGGAATAAGGAAATGTAGAAACGTTTCATTGTGCTGGTTTTTTGCGACGATACTGTTATAAAAGAAGTATTATTAAAGAACAGGCGGTGATGTCTCTCGGTTGATATTTGTCCTCTGAATAACGAGGCTGCCGATCGGATAGGTTGGCAGCCTCGCTTGGTGTTGAAAGGTTTGGTAAGGATTTTACCGTTTTCGGGTACATTCAATGACCGAACGGTTGATTTCTCGAACTTTGTTCAAATCCATTTTTCCTACTTGGCGATCGTAAGTAACCAGTCCGTTTATTTCATGTTCCACGTCGGTGGTTTGTGTATAGATGGCAGCACTCAATCCGAAGTAGTTGATCATTTGTTCCAGTTCTGTAAGCATCATCACATAGGTGTCGGTTAGCTGTTCTTTGTTCAGCATCATTTCGTAAGCATCGTTTCGTACGGGCCACATGTGTCCGCGCATAAACAGGCCTTTCCCGCCAAATTCACCCAGCGAGGCCGCTCTCTTTTCATCCGGTTTAGGCATGGCTCTGGGTTCTATCCTGCCATAATGGTGCATATCCACAAAATTGCCATTACCGGGGTCTCCATAGGCTTTGCGGTATCCCGGAGCATAATTGAATCCGGAATTGCCGTTTACCAGGCGATGGGGGTCGTATTGCTTTACCCAGTTTGTTATGTCGGTTACTTCAAACGCGCCCCAGTTTTCATTGAACGGTACCCACATGACAATGGAGGGAGCATTGATATGTTGGTCGATCATTGTCTTTAACTCTTCGCGGAACTGTTTTCGTACGGCTACCGAATCGTTCCCGTCAGGATACCACAGATTGGGCATATCTTGCCAGACCATCAAACCCAGACGGTCGCAGTGGTAATACCAACGCTGAGGTTCCACCTTTATGTGTTTGCGAATAACATTAAATCCAGCGTTTTTGGCAAGCTCTATATCGCATAACAGGGCTTCATCGGTCGGCGCTGTAAAAATACCGTCGGGCCAATACCCTTGATCCAGCAATCCGAGATGGAAGATAAACTCTCCGTTCAGGGTAGGACGCATGATGCCATCGATTTCTTTCAACTCTACCGAACGCATCCCGAAATAAGATCCGACCTCGTCCACTATTTTCCCCTTGTTGTTTTTCAGTTGTATTGTTAAATCGTACAAGAAAGGATCATCCGGGCTCCATACATGAGGATTCGGGACGGGCAGGTAAAAACGAGTGTTCGATTTCCCGCTGCTTTGCGATATTTCTTGCCCTTCTGTATGAGTGGAGGCAACCACTTGCAGGGCATCTTCGTCGGTATAGGCTGTTACTTCCAACCGACTGTTTTTGACGTCAGGTACAATTCGTATGTGCGAAATGTATTGCTTTTCTACCGGTTCGAGCCAGACGGTTTGCCAGATGCCGGAGGTAAAGGTGTAATCTCCCTCAGGACTGTTTTTACCCGAGGCAGCCCGTCCGTCGTTGGGGTCGTAAGCCCCTACGACCAGCACGTTTTCACCCGATTTCAGGAAATCGGTGATATTCATGCTAAAAGCGCCGTATCCTCCTGTATGGCTACCGACTTTTTCCCCGTTGACAAATACCGTACATATCCGATCGACGGCTCCAAAATTCAGAAGTACCTGTTTCTTTTTCCACTCTTGGGGTATTGTAAATGTCCTACGGTACCACATACAAGAGTCGCTCTTCCGGGTAATACCCGATAGTTCCGATTCGGGAGGAAACGGAACCAGAATCTTTTCCGGATTAGCAGGAAACGCTGGCGGGATAGAAGCTGTTACAGGAGTTTCGCTTTCGGGATTAGCCATATAGTCCCATCTTCCATTCAGGTTCAGCCATTGTTGGCGGGTCAGTTGGGGACGAGGATATTCCGGAAGAGGAGTCTCTGCCTGTAAGGCCTCTGCTGTCCAAGGTGTTGGTAACGTGAATTTTCTTGTCTCGTTTTGGGCTTGTAGATTTTCCACGCCTTTCCCTATTAATAGGGAAAGAGCCAAGGAGATAATAAATTTTTTTTTCATCATAAAAAAGATACCGTTGGGTGGAATTAAATTAGCGCATATTTAACTCTTCCTGTTGGTTTTTCATTTTTAAGGTTTCTGTTATTGTATGTTTCACCGTGCGCTAAATGTATGATTCCGTAAAAATATCATACATAATTTTACGCAATATTCGTAAAAAATCTCGGCATTAACAAGAGAATGTTACACCTTTCTCAACCATATAAAATAGCCGCGTCGAACCAAAAAGTTTTTGGTTCCGCTTTTTTCAAAAAGCGGAGAAAAAAATCTGCCAATTTTTTTTTAGCCTTCCGTTCAAAAAAGGCAACGAAGAGAAAATCAGGCCGTTTCGCTTATTGTCATAAAATCGTAATGGAAGTGTAAATGCTTTGTATGGAGGGTGTTTCTGCGATGTAATATACGTAACGCATCTTTGCGTCGTGAAAAAAGTAAAGATAACCGTTATGAAAATTGTTTTGGAGAAATTCCCTGTTTTTTTATGGATGCTTTTACTGTTTCCTTTTTCTGTTTGGGGACAGACGAGCGTCGGGACTATATCGGGAAAAGTCGTTGATAAAGAGTTTGGCGATCCGATTGTCGGAGCTACCGTACAAATAGAAGGGGCTGTTATCGGTGCGGTAACGGATATCGACGGAAACTACCGGATTGAAGAGGTTAAACCAGGCTCCTATTCTCTCTCGGTTCAATACGTTTCGTATAAAACGGCCCTTGTAAAAGATGTCGTGGTAAAAACAGGAGAGGAGACAATCGTGGATATACAACTGGTTAGCGATAGCGAAAATCTGGAAGAGGTGGTGGTATCGGCTCAGGTAAGTCGTAATACCGAAACAGCGATTGTCAATAATACACAACGCAGTTATTTGGTACAATCGGGAGTATCAGCCCAGCAAATAGTCAAGACACAAGACCGGGATGCTTCGGAAATAGTCCGGCGTATTCCCGGAATATCTATCTTAGATGGGAAATTCGTGATGGTCAGGGGTTTGTCGCAACGTTATAACAACGTGTGGATTAACAACGGAGGGATTCCCAGTTCGGAAGCCGATTCAAGAGCCTTTTCGTTCGATATTTTACCCAGTTCCCAGATAGATAATATGATTGTGGTGAAATCTCCGGCACCCGAATTGCCTGCCGATTTTTCGGGAGGATTTATAAAAATAGAGACCAAAAGTTTTCCTACCAAGAATACGTTTGATGTATCGTTCAGTACCAGCCTCAACGATCGGACCCATTTTTCGCGGTTCTATCAGAACCCCGGTAGCGGTACCGATTTTTTAGGTTTTGATAATGGAAAGCGGGGAATATCGGGCGGCTTCAATTCTCGTTTGGATAACGGCAATACCGCCGCAGTTACCGAATTTACCCAGAACGGATTTAATAACGACTGGTCGGTAAAACGGATTACGCCGCTACCCGATATGCGCCTGAATGCATCGTTGAACCGTATCTACAAAGATGGAGATGGGCGCCAGTGGGCCCTTACCTCGGCGTTGAACTATACCAATTCGTATAAAACCTATACCGATATGTTGAACGCGCGTTACAGCACCTACAACGATGTGAACGACAAGCCCGACTATGTGAATCGTTACACCGACAATCAATATAACCACGACAACCGTTTGGGAGCGATGTTGAATGTGGCTTTTTCTCCCAATCTGCACGACCGGTATGAATTTAAAAATACGTTTAACCAGTTGGGGAAAAACCGCTATACCTCTCGCAACGGTTACCAGTACATCAGCGGAATGTATGTGCAGGAGCGTCAGGAGTATTATTACTCTTCTCGTACCATTTACAATGGGCTCTTTTCTGGCGACCATGAATACGGTGCCAATAATCTGGATTGGAATATCGGTTATGCCTATGCCAACAGGATGCAGCCCGACCGCCGTATTATCGACCGTCAGGAGAATGGCTTTGTCGGGGATGCCCATTACGGGGAGTTACGTATAGACCAGAATGACATTGAACGTGAATCGACCAAACTGAATGAGTATATATTCCCGGGTAGTGCCAATTACGAACGCGCGTTTTCGTTGGGTAATTTGAACCTTACCTTCAAAACGGGAATATACGGAGAATATCGTACCCGCAAATACCAAACGCGTTCTTTCAATTATCGTTGGGATGCGGAAAATTTGCCGGACGGATTTGAATATCAGGATGTCGTCAACCAGATTCTGGTGCCGGAAAATTATGCGGCAGACAAACTCTATATTTATGAAGAAACGGACAATTGCGATAATTATTCAGGAGACAACCGGTTGATTGCCGGATATATAAGTGCCAATATTCCGATAGGACAGTTTAATATTTATACAGGAGTCCGGTATGAAAACAACGATATGAAGCTTACCAGTTATACGTCCAGTACCGAGTTCCGTACCAAAGACCGTCATTACCGGGATGCACGTTTTTATCCCTCTGTCAATACGGTTTATAAATTGACCGACAAACAACAGCTCCGATTGGCGTATGGTACTTCTGTAAATCGTCCTGAATTTAGGGAAGTCTCTCCATCGGTGTACTATGATTTTGATTTGTTCAGCGACGTAAAGGGAAACCCTGACCTGAAAACAGCGTTTATCCAGAATGCCGATTTGCGGTATGAAATTTATCCCGGGCAAGGAGAGATGATTTCGGTTGCTCTGTTTTACAAACATTTCAAGAATCCCATAGAGTGGACCTACCTGGATGCCGGTGGCAGTTATACCTATACGTTTGAAAATGCCCATTCGGCCAACAATTACGGTATAGAGGTAGACGTCCGAAAAAATCTCGGGTTTATAGGTCTTCCTGATTTTAGTTGGAATTTCAACGGAGCATTGATTAAAAGCAAAGTAGATTTTGATGCCGGTAGCCTCGAAAGCGACCGGGCCATGCAGGGACAATCTCCCTACCTGATCAATACCGGGATTTTCTACCATAATCAGAAAAGACAAATCAACGCCAACGTGTTGTATAACCGCATCGGAAAACGTATTATCGGCGTGGGCCGGGTCGATACCAGCAGCGGTTCTACTATCAACAACGATATTCCCGATGCATACGAAATGCCACGGAATGCCATCGATGTAAATTTCAGTAAAAAGTTTTCAAAAGGATGGGAGCTGAAAGCCGGGATAAAAGATGTTCTGGCAGAAAAGGTAACGTTTAAGCAATTTCCTAAGTTTTATGATTCCGAGGGTGTATTGCAGGAACGTGAACAGATTACCAAACAGTATCGCCCGG
>DVNA01000154.1 GCA_018714665.1 Candidatus Gallibacteroides avistercoris
CGTACGTCAGTTTAGCAAACTGGTGGTTTCAGCCACTCACCCATCCTTCCTTAGGCGTATATGGGGATATACTGAACGGTGCATTTTTTCAAATGCGATGCAAAGATAAGTTGCGTTTTTTTATTTTGCAAATAAACCTCTCTATTTTATTTCGCAAATTATATGTAGCTTTGTGCTCCTTCCTTATTTATATAAAAGTATTTCTGATAAAAGAAGATGAAACAGATTAAGAAGGGAAAAATCGGTAGGTGGCGGTGGCTCGTTTGGGCGCTGGCCGGTGTCGTTGTGTTTTCGTGCTTGTCGGTATGCTGGGTGTTTTACAGATATGCCGTTAAACCGATGGCTCATACTTCTTTTATGGTGTATGTCGATAAGAATATGTCGGAGTCAGATTTGTATGTTTCGTTGGAACAGGGGGTACAGGCCGGCGAGCTGTCTCGCTTGAAACGGTTGATGAGGCTGAAAGGATATGATCCGGCCAAGAAGCCCGGTGCATACCGGGTGGATTCGACGATGAGCGTATATGACGTATATAAGATGCTCTCTGCCGGGTGGCAAACTCCGGTAAAGTTTACCTTCAACAATATCCGTACGGTTGAGCAGTTTGCCCAGCGGGCTGCCGAACAGCTGATGTTTACTTCGCAGGAGTTGATGTATGTCCTGTCGGATACGGCACGTTTGTCGGCATGGGGCGTTACCCGCGAGACGCTTCCTGCACTTTTCATTCCCGATACATACGAGTTTTATTGGACGGTATCTCCGGAGCGGTTTGTCGATCGGATGAAAAAGGAGTATGACCGGTTCTGGAATGAGTCGCGGCAGAAAAAGGCTGCTGAGATTTCTCTGACACCCGTTGAGGTGGCAACGTTGGCCTCTATCGTGGAGGAGGAGACGAACGATCCCGATGAACTCAGTATTGTGGCAGGTCTCTATCTGAATCGGCTTAAACGGGGAATTCTCTTGCAGGCCGACCCTACTGTCCGGTTTGCTGTGGGAGACTTTGAGATGCGCCGGGTGTTGCTGTCGCATTTGCAGATAGACTCGCCGTACAATACCTACCGGTATGCCGGGTTACCGCCCGGCCCTATCCGCATACCCTCTAAAAGAGGGATAGATGCAGTGTTGAATTATACCCATCACAACTATCTGTATATGTGTGCCAAGGAGGATTTTTCAGGTAAGCATAACTTTGCCCGTACGCTGGCAGAGCATAACCGGAATGCTTCGCGCTATCAGGCTGCACTTTCTGCTCGCAAGATTTTTAAGTAAGGAGCCATCTCTTACAATAAAAAATTGTGTACATTTGTAGGATGTAGCAGTGATTGGATGTAATCAAATGGGAGGAAGCGATTTCCTTTGCCGCGGTACATCCCTTTCGTTATGTATGAGTTCCGGTTTTTTCCCGGTAACGGTTGAGATGATTATATCACACAAATACAATAAAAAACAATAACAAAGAAAATGAGCAAACATTTATTTTTAGGAGACGAAGCCATCGCTCAGGGCGCATTGGATGCCGGTATTTCAGGCGTATACGCCTATCCCGGTACCCCCTCCACCGAAATTACAGAGTATATTCAGACTTCTGCCGAGGCAGCCGAGTCGCCGATACACACTCGCTGGGCAACCAATGAAAAAACGGCCATGGAGGCCGCTTTGGGGATGTCGTATGTGGGAAAACGTGCGTTGGTCTGCATGAAACACGTGGGAATGAACGTGGCGGCCGATGCCTTTGTCAATGCCGGTATGACCGGTGTGAATGGTGGGCTGGTTGTAGTGGCCGCTGACGATCCCTCGATGCATTCGTCCCAGAATGAACAGGATTCCCGGTTTTATGCCGATTTTGCATTTATTCCGGTGTTCGAGCCTTCCAATCAGCAGGAGGCCTACGATATGGTACGGAAGGCGTTCGACTTTTCAGAACAGTATAATGTTCCCGTTTTGTTCCGTATTACCACTCGTTTGGCCCATTCCCGGGCAGGTGTAGAGACTGGAGCCCCAAAAGCACAGAACGGGTTGTCGTATCCCGAAAGTTCGGCCCAGTTTATTTTGTTGCCGGCCAATGCCCGCCGCCGCTTTAAAACGATTCTCGCCTCTCTGCCGGCGTTGACGGCAGCTTCGGAAGAGTCGGAATACAATGTCTATAAAGATGCTTCGGACAAGTCGATGGGAATTATCGCTTGCGGTATCGCCTACAACTACTTGATGGAGAACTTTGCCGGCGAATCGCCCTATCCCGTATTGAAGATTTCCCAATACCCTCTGCCCGAGAAGCTCATCGCCCGGATGGCCGACGAGTGTGAAAAGATTTTGGTACTGGAAGAGGGTTATCCTTTTGTTGAGGCTAAAATCAAAGGCTTGCTGGGCCGCGGCGTCGTTGTGAAAGGAAAGCTGGACGGGACCTTGCAGCGCGATGGAGAGTTGACGCCCGACAGCGTGGGAATGGTGTTGGGTATGGCTCCGAAATCGGAATATGCCATTCCCCAAATCGTACAGATGCGTCCCCCCGCACTCTGCCAGGGTTGCGGACACCGCGATATGTACGAAGCCCTGAACAACGTGCTCAGAGAATACGAGAATCCCCGTGTGTTCGGCGATATAGGTTGTTATACGCTTGGGGCATTGCCTCCGTTCCGGGCCATCCACTCGTGTGTGGACATGGGGGCTTCTGTTACCATGGCCAAAGGGGCTGCCGATGGCGGACATTTCCCGGCCGTAGCGGTTATCGGAGACTCTACCTTTACCCATTCGGGTATTACCGGGTTGCTCGATTGCGTGAATGAAAATGCCAACGTTACGATTGTTATCTCCGACAACGAGACAACGGCTATGACAGGAGGACAGGACTCTGCCGGTACCGGTCGTTTGGAGTCCATCTGTGCCGGAATAGGTGTGGACCCTGCCCATATACGGGTGCTTGAACCGCTGAAAAAGAATATGCAGGTGATGATGGATACCATTCGTGAAGAGATTAATTACAAAGGTGTATCGGTGTTGATTCCCCGCAGGGAGTGTATCCAGACATTGAGCCGAAAGAAAAGAAACAAAAAATAAGGAGGTAACGGAAAATGAAAACAGATATTATTTTGTCAGGCGTAGGAGGGCAAGGAATACTTTCGATAGCCGCCGTTATCGGAGATGCGGCAGTAAACAACGGCTTGTATATGAAACAGGCCGAGGTACACGGCATGAGCCAACGGGGAGGGGATGTGCAGTCGAATCTGCGTATCTCGGATGCTCCGATTGCTTCGGACTTGATTCCGTTGGGAAAGGTCGATTTGATTATCTCGCTCGAACCGATGGAGGCTCTCCGTTATTTGCCTTACCTCTCCAAAGAGGGATGGTTGGTTACCAATTCGGTACCGTTTATCAATATTCCCAATTATCCGGAACCGGAACAGGTGATGGCCGAGATTGACAAATTGCCTCGGAAGATAGTTCTCGATGTAGAGAAGATTGCCAAAGAGGTGGGTTCTGCCCGTGCGGCCAATATCGTGATGCTGGGGGCTTCGGCTCCGTTCCTGGGTATGGACTATGCACAGATAGAGGAGGGTGTACGTCATATTTTCGGGAAAAAAGGAGAAGCCGTCGTATCATTGAACCTGAAAGCGTTGGAGGCCGGACATGAAGTGGCCCGGACATTGATGCAGAAATAGCGGTTAAACCTCCGGACAAGGATTGGTGAGAAATACGAACTTGCACGAGTTCTATGAGAATTTGTGAATTTATATCTAAGAGCCGAATAAAATTTCGGCTCTTTTGATAAGGTCAGGAAAAAAGATAGGACAGAAATACAAAATAACGATAGAGATGAAACGATTTATTTTATGGTTGACGTTGGGTACAACTGCCTGTACAGGAATTCGTCAGGCAGATTTGACCGGATGCTGGATGGAGGTATTGCCTCCGGAGACACCCTATGAACAGGGTATGGTCTTGAACGACGATGGAACGGCCGAGTCGGTCGGAATGGCCACTTTGAAGTATCAAGGTTGGAAGAAATCGGATAACCGGATTATTCTGGAAGGGGAAAGTATCGGAAACGGGCAAACTATTTCGTTCTCGGATACGTTGCATATCGTCCGTCTGGTGGGTGATACATTGACCGTAGAGCGTAGGAATAGTCAGCTGTCTTTTGTTCGTAAATCGAAAGAGGATTTGGCACTGTCCGCCCAACCGTCGGATTCTCGTCCCGCTTATGACGGGTTTGAATGGGTAGATCTGTCGGGTGCCGGACTTAAATTGAGGGTGCAGCAAAATGAAAACATTCGGTTGATGGTCGATCCGTCTTTGCCCGGAGTTGTGATGGTAAGGGCGGGGGATGCATATCCTCAAAAAGAGATTCAGCTGTTCGATTTGAAGAATAACGATATAAATGAGGTAATTTCCACGTTGGAAACAATGGAGGGATGGGACAAAGAGCAGACCTGCAAATTCAAGGAGGTGCCCTCAAAACGTCCCGGAGTACGTCGGTATGTGATGGTGCCTGATGGCGAATATGCTACCCGGATAAATGAATGGATGCAAAAGGAACCCGTTCCGGTTACTTGTAATGGATGGGGAGTAGGAAATAGCGGTAACAGATATTTTGAGGTACACGACAGCCGTCCGGACAAGGCTTTGTTTGTAGAAATAGGGCAGGATGCTCCGTTGTTTGACGAAAACAGTATTGAGTTTACGTCAGAAAACAGCAGTGGCTTGTCTCCGGATATTCTCTATACGTTGGAGGGGGTATTGTGTATGGGGCATGAAGTACGTTCTTTTAAACCGGATGGCAGCGAAGAGGAGTTCTGGTTTGTGGATAAGACCGGGACATTGGATGATTTATACGATAAAACGACCGGAGGACAGAAAAATGGGAAACCGGTTAAAGCAACCCTGAAAGTAGAGTATAACGGGAAATGGGATGATGGGTTTGCCGCTGATTATGATGGTGTGTATCTGGTACGGGAGGTACTCCGGTTGGAGTAATGGAATGAACAAAGCCGGTCGAAAAAGAAGTTTTTTTCGGTAGTGTGATATATGCCAAGCATTATAGGGTCGGGGATCGGCCAGCGCCAAGGGGCGGGACCACCCGTCCCGACGAGCGTAAAATAGAAACAGGGGAATTCGGAAACTCCCCTGTTTTGTTTTTCTATATCGACTTTTGACAATGTTGTTCTCTTTTATGCATTTAGAACGTCAGGCTCCATCCTTCGCGGTAGTGGTGGTTGATGTACTCTTCGGCGGCCTCTTTGGCGTTGAGCGTTAAGGTACGTTCTCCTTCGGGACTTCCGTTGGCGATTCTGAACGTTTCCGAATCGCCGATGTTGGTAATCTTCATCGCCTCTCCGTCCCACATCAGGCGTTTGCCCAATCCTTGTAACCGGATGGCCAGGTTGCCCATAACGACCATTTCGTTCAAGGGGCCGCTGTATTCGAAGTTTGAACTCGGTAGAACCCGGTTGGCGGGAGACTCTTTGCAGGCACGAACGAAGTCCTGTTCGTGCGACATCCCGATGCGGCGTTGTGTCTTGGGGAAACTGGGCCGGTTCTTTTCGTTGCCGGAGTAGGGTAGCAGAGTCCAGTTGGCGCCGTAGTTGTCGCAAATCAACGTCCCTTTGGTTCCGTGGAAGATGACACCGTTGCTGCCGATGTTGATCATTTGTCCGTCGGGCAGCCCTTCGGGGCGTTTGGGCAACAGTCCTCCGTCGTACCAGGTAACGGTTAAGGGCGGCATATTGATCTTTTTTGCTTTCTTACGTGCCGGGAATTCATAATGGACGGTCGATGCCACAGGGGCTCCCTGCGTATTGATAGCTGTTGATGAGGCCTCTACCGATACCGGATGGCCCGGATCCAGGACATATACCAATACGTCTAATACATGGCAGGCCATATCTCCCAAAGCTCCGGTTCCGAAATCCCACCATCCGCGCCAGTCCCAGGGATGGTATGCCCGGTGATAGGGGCGCATTTTGGCCGGTCCGATAAAGAGGTCCCACCTCATGTTTTCGGGTACGGGCATCGTGTCTCTGGGTGCACTGAGCCCTTGCGGCCAGATGGGACGGTCGGTCCAGGCGTCGCAGTGGTATACATCGCCGATGGCTCCGGCATGGATGGCTTCATATACTTCGCGTACCGAGTCGTCGCTATGTCCTTCGTTACCCATCTGGGTAACGACTTTGTATTTTCGAGATGCCAATAATAACTGACGTGATTCATATACGGAGTGTGTCAGCGGTTTCTGTACGTAAACGTGTTTGCCCAGCTGCA
>DVNA01000155.1 GCA_018714665.1 Candidatus Gallibacteroides avistercoris
TTTTGCAATTTCTTCTATTAAATTCGGATTACGGATGGCGGCTGAATTGATCGAGACCTTATCAGCCCCGGCACTCAACAGACGGTCGACATCCTTCATTTCATTGATCCCTCCGCCTACGGTAAAGGGGATACTGACTTGGGCCGCCACTTTCTTTACCAATTCGGTAAATGTCTTACGTCCCTCGTGCGAAGCGGTAATGTCCAAATAAACCAACTCATCGGCTCCCTGATCGCTATAACATTTTCCCAACTCTACCGGATCGCCGGCTGAACGAAAATTGATAAAATTCACGCCTTTTACCGTTTCGCCGTCTTTGACATCCAAACAGGGTATAATTCTTTTTGCTAACATAATAATCTCTTAATTACTTGCAAAACGTTGTAAATCGGACAGTTTTATTTTCCCCTCGTATATGGCTTTCCCGAAAATCACGGCCGGAATACCGGCTTGTTCCAACGCTTCGATGTCGTCTATTCGGCTGACACCTCCGCTGGCTATCAGATAAATATCGGGAAACTGCTGCATAATCTCCCGATACAAGTCGATAGAGGGACCCTGTAACATCCCGTCTTTGCAAATATCGGTGGTAATGACTTTCTTTATGCCCTTTTCTACATATCCGGAAATAAAGGGTTCCAATTCTATCTCCGACTTTTCCAGCCAACCGCTAACGGCTATTTTCCGGTCTTTGACATCTGCTCCCAGAATAATCTTGTCCGAGCCATATTTTTCGATCCACGAAACAAACAGTTCTGGATTCTTTACTGCTATACTGCCTCCGGTAATCATTTGTGCTCCACACTCAAACGCAATGTCTAAATCTTTATTCGTTTTCAGGCCCCCTCCGAAATCGATGACCAACGAGGTACGGGTAGCCAAACGTTCCAATACGTTGTAATTGACAATATGCTGCGCTTTTGCCCCATCCAGATCCACTACATGAAGACGTGTAATGCCATTGTCCTCAAAGGCCTTTGCCACCTCTACCGGATCGTTGTTATAAACCGTTTTCTGATTATAGTCTCCCTGCGAGAGGCGCACACACTTCCCTTCTATAATATCTATGGCCGGTATAATCTCTATCATAGCGACAAAAAATGATTTAATATCCGTTCTCCTACCTTTCCACTCTTTTCGATATGAAACTGGGTAGCGTAAAAATTATCTTTGTGCAGAGCGGCACTGAACGGAGTGATGTAATTGGTAACAGCTGTCGTATTTTCGGTTAACGGGACATAATAACTGTGCACGAAATAGACGAAAGATTTTTCCAGGTCTGCCGGAAACATAGCTGGATCCAAACGTTCTATCGTATTCCATCCCATGTGGGGAACTTTCCGTTCCTGCGAAGTCGGAACAAATCGCTTTACCTCGGCATCGAAAATATTCAAACAATCTACATCTCCCTCTTCGGAATGGCGACACATCAACTGCATACCGATACAGATGCCTAAAACCGGTTGGCGCAACCCTTTAATCAACTCATCCAATCGATGCTCTTTTAAATAGTGCATGGTAGAAGCGGCCTCGCCTACCCCCGGAAATATCACTTTGTCTGCCGTTTGCAGTATATCCTTGTCGTCAGTAATAACGGGTATTACCCCCACCCGTTTCAAGGCATTCTCTACGGAATAGATATTTCCAGCATTATATTTTACAATAGCTACTTGCATCACAACGTTTTACTGGTTCAACAACTCTTCTATCTTTTTGACCATCAAAGCAAACTCAGCTTCGTCATACAAACGGGTCAACATGACAATTTTTCCATCCTTGTCAATAATCACATTTCGGGTAATGCCAGCCTTTCGATCGGCATATTTCGCAAAAATATCGGCGTTCGGATCCAATCCAATCAGATAGGTTATACCCGTTTCCTTGGCAAAATCCACCACCGTTTGTAACGGTTCATCGCGGTCGATAGCCCACAGTGCAAACTGATCGTTCTCTTTGTTTTTTTGCCATATATCCTTTTCTATAAAGGGCATCTCCTTGCGACATACGCCACACCAACTGGCAGTAAATTGAAGCATTACCACTTTCCCTCGATACGAGGACAAGGTAACTTTTTCGCCGTTGGTTAATTCCATCGTGAAATCAGGAGCTATATCCCCTACTTTTACCAAGTACCCCCGGTCATCGGGCACGGGCGAATCTACCGTTTCCGATTTCGTAGTTTGATCCGATTGTGGCGACGTCGATTTTGAAGTACAGGCAATCAGGCAACAAGAAAGAATGAATAATATTATAATTGATTTACTCATAATTAGTTAAAAACTACCGTCTTATTTTTATATACCAAAATCTTACGATCGATATGTTTCTCTACCGCCCGCGAAAGAACGATTTTTTCCAAATCCTGACCTTTATGAATCAACACTTCGACCGAATCTTTATGAGAAATGCGTACAATATCCTGCTCGATAATGGGACCTGCATCCAGCTCTGTGGTTACATAATGGCTGGTGGCTCCTATCAATTTAACT
This sequence comes from Candidatus Gallibacteroides avistercoris, assembly GCA_018714665.1. Lineage (GTDB taxonomy): Bacteria > Bacteroidota > Bacteroidia > Bacteroidales > CHK158-818 > Gallibacteroides > Gallibacteroides avistercoris. The sequence goes on from DVNA01000155.1 coordinate 2,490, forward strand.
CCGCGGGCAAATGCTGCATGATAAGGTTTTGCACCCATAAATGCCGGGAGAGATGAATGGTGGATGTTGATTATCTTATTGGGATATTTTTCTATAAACTCCGGTGAAATAATTTGCATATAGCGGGCCAAGACAATAAAATCCACCCGATGCTTTTTCAGCAATTTCAATTCGGCCGCTTCTTGTTCTTCTTTGTTATCCTTATTTATCGGTATAACGTGATACGGAATATCAAAACGCCGGGCAACATTTTCCAAATCGGGATGATTGCTGATAATCAGAGGAATCTCCACATTCCATTCGCCGGCAGTATAACGGGCCAACATATCGTACAAACAATGGGACATCTTTGATACGAAAATCGCCATACGAGGTTTGTAATTATTGAAATAGAGACTGAAACTCATCTGATACTTTTGCGCATACAAAGTAGCGAAATAATCCCGTATTTGATCATGCGGTATAACAAAATGGGTTAGGTCCCATTCGACCCGCATAAAAAAGACATGTTCTACTTTATCTACGTGCTGGTCCAAATAAAGAATATTCCCGCCATTGACATGGATAAAATCGGTTACTACCGCTATAATTCCCGGTTGGTCGGGGCAGTGCATTAAAAGAATCGCATTCGTATTTGGATCCGAAACGTGCTGTTCTGACATATTTAGTTTATTTTGAGGTGCAAATATAGCAAAACAAAAGAAATTTTTCATTACATGCCGAGTTTTTATAGTAAGAACAACTCTTTTTGTAACTATTTGACAGCTTCACAACCAACGATTCCTGCAGGGGTTTCTGCATTTACAAATTATATCTGAATCGTATAATCATTTTGAAAACACGATTTTCATTTGCCTCTGCTCTCGCCTTTCACTATATTTACAGAAGATAGGAGGCGGCTCGGCAAAACCAAATTTGAAAACACGATTTTCATTTGCCTCTGCTCTCGCCTTTCACTATATTTGCTCCCGGAAAAATTATTATGATACATGGAACAAAACGATACGGTAATTTCCATACGAAATGCGGTACCCCGTATAGAAGCCTTTCGCTTCAAAGAACCAATCAACTGGACAATTCGCCAAGGAGAACATTGGGCGATTATCGGGCGTAACGGCGCAGGAAAAACCCTTTTGACCGATATCCTGCGTGAAAAATATGTCCTGAAAGAGGGTGAAATCATACTACCCCAAGGAGAAAAAATCTCAGAACAAATCAAATCTATCGCTTTCAAAGACATCTACTCCTTGGTCGATTGCAAAAACACCTATTACCAACAACGGTGGCACGCTACGGAAACAGACGAGATTCCGACCGTATTGGATGCTCTCCAACAAAGTTCAAACGATATCTCCTCCATACAAGCATTTTTCGACCAATTCGGTATCGGGAACTTACTGCATAAGAAAGTAATTTTTCTATCCAGCGGTGAATTGCGCAAATTTCTGATTGTAAAGGTTCTTCTAAGCAATCCCCGCATTTTGATTCTGGACAATCCGTTTATCGGGCTGGATGCTTCCTCTCGGAAATTATTGAACGAGCTGCTGGGACAGATGGCCTCTATCAACGGACTGCAAATCATTTTGTTGCTGTCCAACCCTTCCGATATCCCCGACATGATTACCCATATCCTGCCCATACAAGAAAAACGGCTGTTACCGGTAATTGTTCGACATGAAAATCAGGATGAAGAAGATACCCTATCTGAACTTTTCTCCCTGCCGACAACCCTACCGAAACTCCCCCTGCAAAACACCAAAACGCCACAACATGGCGTTACCATGCGGATGGAGAATGTAACCATCCGGTACGGTAACCGAATCATTCTGGACAATCTGAACTGGGAGATAAAAGCCGGTGAAAAATGGGCTTTGTTGGGACAAAACGGTGCCGGAAAATCTACCCTGCTCAGTCTGGTCTATGCCGATAATCCCCAATCTTACGCCAATACGATTTATCTATTCGATAAAAAACGGGGGTCAGGGGAAAGTATCTGGGAAATCAAAAAACGCATCGGATATGTATCGCCCGAAATGCACCTCTATTATATGGAAAACGTCCCGTGCATCGACATTGTAGGTTCCGGATTTTTCGACTCGGTAGGCCTCTACCGCAAATGCCATGCCGACCAACGGCAACAAGCCACCAGATGGATGGAGGTTTTCGGTATCGGACACCTGGCCGAAAGATCGTTTCTTACCCTCTCTTCGGGAGAACAACGATTGGCTCTTCTGGCACGGGCATTCGTAAAAGAACCTGACTTGCTTATTCTGGACGAACCTTTGCACGGATTAGACCATGCCAACAAACAACTGGCCAGAAAAGTAATCGAACAATATTGCCAGATACCTAAAAAGAGTTTGATTTATGTTACCCATTATCTGCATGAAATTCCTTCGTGTGTTACCCAGCGTTTTGAACTGAAAAAGACGAAAGAGTAAAAAAATCATCTCCAAACGGAGTCCCAACAACGGGAAACGAAGAGCTTCCCATCAACGTTACCCCTTGCCTATTCCGGTTTCCGCTGATATATCTTATAACCGATAGCCGCAACCGTGATAGAGACAAGCGGACTGAGCAGGTTGAAAAAACAGTATGGTAAATAAACCAGCGTAGGTACACCCAATACGGTAGCTTGCGTCATTCCGCAGGTATTCCAAGGAATCAACGGGGAGGTTACGGTTACGGCATCTTCGACGGTACGGCTCAACAGTCGCGATTCGAGGCCCAATTTGCGATACAACTCCTTAAACATATTTCCCGTCAGGATAATCGACAAGTATTGGTCGGCCGTACAAAGGTTGAAAAACAGTCCCGAAGACACGGTAGAGGCCACCGCTCCGGTACGTCCCCTGACCCATTTCAAAATAACAGAGGTAATACTTTGCAACATACCGCTGCCCGTCATCACTCCTCCGAAACACATGGCACAAATAATCAACCAGATGGTATTGAGCATACCTCCCATCCCGGATGTCGAAACCAAATCATTCAACTCAGCACTTCCCGTATCGATATTCGTATTGCCATAAAGGGAAATCATCAAACCTTTGAATTTGGTGGCAAAATCCAAAACATCCGTCCCCACAATCTGAGGCAACAGATGTGGTTGGAATACAATCAAAAATACGCCCGCCAACACAGACGAAAGAAACAACGTAATCACCGAAGGCAACCGGAACGCAATCATAACGCCCGTAACCACAGGAACAACCAACAACCACGGGGTAATATGAAAGGTATCCTTTAACGAAGCGGCAAACTGGTGTATATGTTCGGACGAGGCGGTATGGTAATTCAACCCTGCTACCGTAAAGATAACCAATGTTATCAACAGGGAGGGAACCGTAGTAATCAGCATATACCGGATATGAGTAAACAACGGCGTCCCGGTAGTAGAAGAGGCCAACACGGTGGTATCCGACAACGGAGATATCTTATCCCCAAAATAAGATCCGGAGATGATGGCTCCGGCAATCCATCCGACATCGAACCCTTGCGCTTTTCCGATACCTACCAAAGCGACCCCAATGGTTGCCACAGTCGTCCAGGAGCTACCCGTCATCACGGAGACAACGGAACAGATGATACAGGTAGATGCCAAAAAGAAATGTGGATGGATGATATTCAATCCATAATAAATAAGCGACGGAACTACTCCGCTAACCATCCAGGTTCCGGCAACGGCCCCTATCAACAGCAAAATAACGATACCTACCGTTACCACCCTCATATTGGCAGCAATGGCATTTTCAAGATCTTGCCAACGCTGTTTATAAAAAAGTATAGCGATAAATACACATACAAAGGTGGCTACCATCAATGATATCTGACTGCCTCCTTCCAACGTATCGCTGCCGAAATGTCGAATGACAATAAAGAGCATCGCCACCAGTACAACAACCGGTATGGACGAAATTAACGGCGAAGGAATCTGTTTGTTTTGTTCCGGATTCATTGTATCGTCTATTTAGTCGGTCAAAAATAATTTATTTTACCTATTTACACAAGCACGATATTTCCCTTTTCATATCTCTTATAAGGCTACCCCATCGGGTTATCACAAAAAGGGAGGAAAAACATCCCTTACCGGCAGACTTCACCCGATTATATTTTAACTAAATTCAGGGAATCTATTGCCCATAAAATAAGATAAAATCACTACCTTTGTAAAAGATAAGGTTATAAAAAACAAAGGGTGATTGTGTGATGAAAATAGATACGAAAAATAAAGAGTTTCAGGATGCTCTGAATTTGATTCAACACACACGCCAGTCTGTGTTCCTTACAGGGAAAGCCGGTACTGGAAAATCTACTTTCCTAAAATACATTTGCGAAAACACCCCCAAAAAACATGTCGTATTGGCCCCAACGGGAATTGCCGCCATCAATGCGGGAGGCAGTACGATACACTCGTTTTTTAAAATGCCGTTCCGCCCAATGCTTCCCGATGATCCGGATTTGAGCACCGCAGACAACCGTATCTATGAATTTCTGAAATACCGTTCCGAACACCGGAAGCTGATACGAGAACTGGAATTGATTATCATCGACGAAATATCCATGGTACGCGCCGATATGATCGATTTTATAGACCGGGTTTTGCGGGTATTTTCCGGGAATATGCGGCTCCCTTTCGGCGGGAAACAGCTGCTCTTCGTGGGCGATGTCTTTCAACTCGAACCGGTGGTTACCTCCGACGCCAAGGAGATTCTGGACCGATATTATCCCAATGCCTTTTTCTTTTCGGCCCGGGTGTTCTCCGAGATAAAGCTGGTACCCATCGAACTGCAAAAAGTATATCGACAAAGCGATGCTCTTTTTGTCGATATTTTAGACCAGATTCGCAACAACAGCATCACCGACGAAGCCCTGAAAAGATTAAATTCCCGTTACGACCCATCATATGGGACAGATCAGCATGACTTTTCCATCACGTTGGCCACCCGCCGCGACAACGTCGATTACATCAACGAAAAAAAATTGCAAGAACTACCCGACCCAGAAGTCTGTTTTACGGGCAACATCCAAGGAGACTTCCCTGAAAACAGCCTGCCTACTTCCAAAGAGCTGATACTGAAAAAAGGCGCACAAGTTATCTTTATTAAAAACGACTACGACCGCCGTTGGGTAAACGGTACCATCGGTATCGTTTCGGAAATTACCGACGAGGGCAAGATATACGTATTGTTGGAGAACGGGGACGAGTGTGAGGTGGAAAAAGATTTATGGCGAAACATACGCTATACTTACAACGAAAAGGAAAAACGGGTGGAAGAAGAAGAGTTGGGCTCTTTTACCCAATATCCCATGCGGTTGGCCTGGGCCATCACCGTGCATAAAAGTCAAGGGCTGACCTTTAACAAAGTGATTATCGACTTTACAGGAGGTAATGCCTTTGCGGCCGGACAAACATACGTAGCATTAAGCCGCTGTACCTCGCTTGAAGGAATTGTCCTAAAACGGACTATTCAAAAAAACGACATTTTTGTACGTCCCGAAATCGTATCGTTCAGCAAGCAATTCAACGACGACCGGCTGATAGAACAATCGCTCAAAGAGGCCAAGGCCGACCGGCTCTACCAACAGGCCGTACAAGCGTTTGACCGTTGTGAGTTTGATCGATTTACCGACACCCTTTTTGAAGCCGTTCATGCCCGAAACGATCTGGAAAAACCGGAAATCAAAAGGTTGATCCGAAAAAAGCTGAGCGTCATACAAACATTGAAAGAAAAAAACCGGCAGCTTGAAAAAGAGTTACACGAAAAAAAACAACAGCTGAAAGAGTACGCATACGAGTATTACCTGTTGGGAAACGAGTGCATCACAAAGGCCCAAGACACACGAGCTGCACTGGCCAACTTCGACAAGGCTCTGGCATTAGACCCGAATCTGGTGGACGCCTGGGTACGAAAAGGCATTACGCTGCTGGATATGGACGAGCTAAACCAAGCGAGCAAATGTTTGAACGAAGCGGTACGCCTCAGCCCTCGCTCTTTCAAGGCGCTTTACAACCGGGGGAAGCTGAGACAGCAAAACCACGATTACGAAGAGGCGTTGTCCGACCTGTTGCGGGCAGCAGCAGTCAAGCCCCAAAACCCGACCGTACACGACCGCATCGGCGACCTCCTGGTCGTATTGGGGAAACCGAATCTCGCTGAAAAATACAAGGCAAAAGCCGAAAAGATAAGAAAAAAGAAAAAAACAGATTAATAAATTTGAGTATGAAAAAGGTAGTAAAAGTTTCTGCAACCATTATCGCTATTTTTATTGTGTTGCTATTGGTCTTGCCATTTGCATTTAAGGACAAGATTATTGGTATCGTCAAAGAAGAAGCCAATAAAATGCTCAATGCCAAGTTAGAATTTGAAGATCTGGACATCAGCTTTTTCAGCCATTTCCCCAAAGCATCGATTGCGTTGGAGAATCTCTCCATTTCCGGAATCGGCGACTTTGAAAGAGACACCCTCGTATCGGCCAAAGAGATAGCCGTTGCCGTAGATGTCAGCAGCCTGTTTAACGACAAAGGTTTTGAAATCAGTTACGTGGGATTAAAAAATCCCAGCATAAACGCTATCAAGCAAAAAGACGGAAAAGTAAACTGGGACATCATGAAACCGAGCGATACGCCCGAAGAGACATCCGAAGATGAATCGCCGTCGTCATTCTCCCTCAAACTGAACAACGTAACGATTCAAGACGGGACCATCCTCTTTTACGACGACTCCACCGCCATGAGTTTCTATACCGATAAACTGAACCTGAAACTAAAAGGCGACATGTCGGCCAAACAGAGTACGCTGGAATGTAATATGCAAACCCAAGACATCTATTTCGGCATGGGAAAAGTGCCGTATCTGAAAGATGCCGAATTCACAATGAAAATGGACGTGAATGCAGACTTTGAAAACCAGAAATTCACATTCGACGAAAACCAGCTTCAACTGAACGCCATACAACTGAACCTGGATGGATGGATTGCTCTGTTAGAAG
>DVNA01000156.1 GCA_018714665.1 Candidatus Gallibacteroides avistercoris
GATGGATCCGCTGGCCGAACTGGTAAAAATAGAGCCCAAAGCTATCGGCGTGGGACAATACCAACACGACGTATCCCAAAGCCTGCTTCAAAAATCGCTTGACCAAACGGTAGAAAGCTGTGTAAACCTGGTCGGGGTAAACGTCAATACCGCAAGCAAGTACCTTCTGACATATATATCGGGATTAGGGCCTCAACTGGCTCAAAACATCATCGAATACCGGGAAAAATACGGGGCATTCAAAAACCGCCGGGAGCTTCTCCATGTTCCGCGTATGGGGGCGAAAGCATTTGAGCAGTGCGCCGGATTTCTACGGATACCCGATTCGGACAATCCGCTGGACAACTCGGCAGTACATCCCGACAGTTATCCGGTAGTAGAACAGATGGCTCGCGACCTGGGTGTGTCCATCGAAACGTTGATACAAGACAAAGCCTTGAAAAAATCCCTGCAATTAGAAAAATACATCAGCGACAACATCGGAATGCCCACCCTGACCGACATCATGAACGAGCTGGACAAACCGGGCAACGACCCGCGGAAAACAGCCAAAGTTTTCTCCTTCGACCCCCATATCAAAACCATCGACGACCTTACCGTAGGCATGATACTACCGGGCATCGTTACCAACATTACCCAGTTCGGTTGTTTTGTGGATATAGGTATCAAAGAAAACGGGCTGGTACACATTTCGCAACTGGCAGACCGATTTGTCTCCGATCCCTCTGAGGTGGTCCATATACACGAACAGGTAAAAGTCAAGGTAATCGACATAGACATTCCTCGAAAACGCATACAACTTTCATTAAAAGAGGTAGATAAATGAACAACGCAATCATTGGACTGGCATCGAACCGCAACGAAGGAGAAAACATTCTCCGTCAAACAATAGAAAAGTTGAGCAGGGATTTCCGCTCAGCCATATTCTCAGATTGTTACCTAACCGACCCGGTAGGAAGCTGTTCCAAACGTATGTATTGGAATTGTACCGGAATCATCGAGACCGATCTTGAACAGGATACACTCAAAAACCTTTTCAAAACCATGGAAAGAGAAGCCGGCAGAATGTCCGACTGCAAGCAGACGGGCGACATCCCATTGGATATAGACATCGTCGTCTGGAACGACCGTGTCGTCCGTCCTCGCGACTGGGAGCAACCCTATTTCCAAACAGGATTAAAACAGCTTAAACAATAAAAAAAGACCGGACGAGAGAATGTTTTCTTCTCGTCCGGTCTTTTTATCCGCTTATATACGTTTTCCAGAAACTATATTTTTTGAATTATTTCCATCCCCTTCAAAATGGCCTGTTCGTTCATTGGTATCAATTTGTGGTGACGTTCAGGCAGAGATTTCTTCAATCCTTTCAATACGTTTTCGAGCGAAACCATCGGTACAATTTTCAACAACCCTCCCAACACAATCATGTTGAACGCCTTACTGTTCTGCATCTCGTTAGCCATATCCATGGCATCTATACGATACACCTGAATGTCTTTGCGAGAGGGGGCCTGATGTATACCGTATCCGTCATATATCAAAATACCTCCGGGTTTTACTTTGCTTTCGAATTTTTCAAGCGAAGGCTGATTCAGTATAATGGCTATATCGAATGAGTTCAGCACAGGTGAACTGATTCTCTCGTCGCTCAGAATAACAGTTACGTTCGCCGTCCCTCCCCGCTGTTCAGGGCCATACGAGGGCATCCAGCTTACCTCTTTATTTTCCATCAACCCGGAATAGGCCAAAATCTTTCCCATCGAGAGAACTCCCTGTCCTCCGAATCCGGCTATAATGATCTCTTGTTTCATAATCTTTCGCTTAAATTTTATACGTTTTTCAGGTCTCCCAACGGATATTTGGCAAACATATTCTCTTCCATCCATTTGTTGGCCGCAGCAGGCGACATCTTCCACCCCGAGTTGCAAGTAGAAACAAATTCTACCAACGAAGTTCCTTTCTTGTTCATCGAGTTTTCAAACGCCTGACGCAAGGCTTTCTTGGCTTTTTTTACCGCAGCAGCCGTATGCACACTCTGGCGGGTAACATAACATGCTCCATCTAATTGGGCTACCAGATTGGATATTTTCAAGGGATAACCGTTCAACTCTACATTCCGGCCATAAGGACAGGTAGCTGTAACCATGCCTTCAAGCGTGGTCGGCGCCATCTGTCCGCCAGTCATCCCATATATAGCATTGTTTACAAATACAATAGCAATATTTTCACCCCGATTGCAGGCATGGATGGTTTCGGCCGTACCGATAGCGGCCAGGTCTCCATCACCTTGATAGGTAAATACCATTTTGTCCGGATTAAGCCGCTTGATGGCTGTGGCAATGGCCGGAGCACGTCCATGGGCCGCTTCTTCCCAGTCAATATCTATATAATTGTATGCGAAAACGGCACAACCGACAGGGGCGATACCAATGGTTTTTTCTTCCATTCCCATCTCGTCGATAACCTCTGCAATCAACTTGTGAATTACGCCGTGACTGCAACCAGGACAATAGTGCATCGGATTATCGTTCATTAAACGAGGTTTGTCGTAAACCAGGTTTTCGGGCTTTATTATTTCGTTTATATCCATAATGTCTCTTTTTTTTAGTGATTTGCTCTACAAAAAACCGCTACTTATTGAATCAGTTTTTGTTTTATCGCATCCAGCACTTCATCGGGTGTAGGTACGATTCCACCCAAACGGCCAAAATGTTCCACTTTTACCCGACCGTTAACGGCCAGACGGACATCTTCTACCATTTGTCCGGCATTCAACTCAACGGAAATCATTCCTTTTACCTTGTCAGCATACGAAGAGATAATTTCTTTGGGGAATGGCCAAAGGGTTATGGGACGCAACAAGCCGATTTTCAATCCTTCGGCAGAAGCCATTTCAATGGTTTTCTGACAAATTCGCGCCATAGATCCAAACGCCACAATCAGGTAATCGACATCTTGACAACCAATCTCTTCATAACGGACTTCCACTTTTTCTATCTCCCTGTATTTGGCCTGGAAACGGATGTTGTTTTCCTCCATTTTAGCCGGATCCAGTTCCAACGAGGTAATTACGTTGCGCTGACGACCGGCCGATTTTCCCTGAACGGCCCACGGCATTTGAGCACGAATCTCCTCTTCCGTTCTACGGGAACGGAACGGGAGCAGTACAACTTTTTCCATCATCTGACCGATGATACCGTCAGCCAGAATCATAGCAGGATTGCGATATTTAAAAGCCAAATCAAAACTTAATCCCACAAAATCAGCCATCTCCTGTACCGATGCAGGCGCCAACGTAATCAGGCGATAGTCGCCGTGTCCGCCACCTTTTACGGCCTGAAAATAGTCGGCCTGACTCGGCTGGATGGTTCCCAGCCCGGGACCTCCACGCATAACGTTGATAATCAAACACGGAAGTTCTGCTCCCGCAATATAGGAAATACCTTCTTGTTTCAAACTCACACCGGGACTGGACGAGGAGGTCATCACGGCTTTTCCCGTTCCGGCTCCACCATACACCATATTGATGGCAGCCACTTCGCTCTCGGCCTGCAATACCACCATTCCGGTCGTTTCCCACGGCTTCAATTCCATTAATGTCTCCATAATCTCCGATTGTGGAGTAATGGGATACCCGAAATAGCCATCGGCTCCGTAACGTACCGCAGCATGGGCAATGGCTTCGTTTCCCTTCATTAACTTTACTTCTTCTGTCATATCTGTGTTCTGTTTTTATACGGACTTTATAATTTCACTTTGTATATAGTAATACATCCATCGGGACATACATAGCCACAACTGGCACATCCGATACAATTATCCGGATTTTTCATATACACAAAATGGTAACCTTTGTTATTCACGTCTCTGCCATTCAGGGCCAAGACATCGGAGGGACAGGCAACCACGCACAATTCACAGCCTTTACATCGTTCTTCGTTAACGACCACAGCTCCTTTTATTTTTGCCATATCTTGTTTTGATTTTAAAATTCCGCACAAAATTATACTTTTTTCTTTTGAAAATCTACACCTGGCAGGTTAAATAATCGAATTATCCCATTTCTACAAAAAGACAAATACCGGTTTTGTTTTTTAACCAGAAAAGCTATAATTTCGTTTCCTCAAAACAAACAGACACGTATGCAAGCATCCTTATATTTAATTCCCGTAGCGTTGGGAGAAACGGAATTAGATCGCATATTACCCTCATACAACAGAGAAATTATAGGCAAAATCCGTCACTTTATCGTAGAAAATGTCCGCACGGCACGCCGATTCCTGAAAAAGTCCAATCCGGACATCGTCATAGACGAATTGACGTTTTACCCCCTGAATAAACATACCTCTCTTGAAAGTTTGTCGGATTATCTGACCCCGATAGAAAAAGGAGAACCGGTAGGTATCATATCCGAAGCCGGATGTCCGGCAATAGCCGACCCCGGAGCAGACGTGGTAGCCATGGCCCAACAAAAGGGGTACAACGTAGTCCCTCTCGTAGGGCCTTCATCTATCTTGCTGTCCCTGATGGCTTCCGGCTTTAACGGCCAGAGTTTCTCGTTTTGGGGGTATCTGCCCATCGACACCTCCGAGAAAATGAAAAGACTAAAACTGTTGGAACAGAGAATATACAACGAAAACCAAACCCAGATATTTATAGAGACGCCTTACAGGAATCACAAAACAATCGAGGATATGATTAAATATTGCCGGCCTCAAACACGTTTGTGTATCGCAGCAAACATTACTTGCGAAGACGAGTACATACGCACCCTTACCCTGCATGAGTGGCGCAAGGAAAAACTGGATCTACACAAAAAACCGTGCATATTTTTGCTATACAAATAAAGCAAGCGATATACCTTTGCACAGAAAAGAGACATATTGCATGAATCTACGATTTTTAAGCCTCGCCAGCGGCAGCAGCGGAAATTGTTATTACTTGGGGAATGAGCGCTACGGAATCCTGATCGATGCCGGAATCGGCATACGTACCATAAAAAAGAGATTGGGCGAAAACAACATTCCGCTTGAATCCATCCATGCTTTATTCATCACCCACGACCACGCCGACCACATCAAGGCGGCCGGTTGCTTAGGAGAGAAATACCATATTCCGGTTTACAGTACCGAACAGATACACGTCGGCATGAACCGCAATTACTGCATGAGAGAAAAAATCGTCTCGGCCAAGCGTATTATCGAAAAAAACCGGCCGTTAACACTGCAAGATTTTATCATAACCCCTTTTGAGGTACCGCACGACGGTACTGACAACATCGGATATTTGATAGAATACAATCGAAAAAAAATTGCCTTCTCGGCCGATCTCGGCTATATTCCGGAACAGGTAGCCGGTTACCTGAGACAGGCCGATTACCTGGTAATAGAGTCCAACTACGACGAAGAGATGTTACGGCACGGCCCCTATCCGTACTACCTAAAACACCGCATCGCCAATAAGTACGGACACATGAACAACGCCGAGACAGCCGATTTCTTGGCTCACAACATTACCCCTCAATTAAAATACATTTTTCTTTGTCATTTGAGCAAAGAGAACAACCTTCCCGAACTGGCATACAAAACAGTCGAAAAACGGCTTTCGCAGGAAGGGATCGTTGTAGGGAAAGATGTACAATTGATAACGTTAGCACGGAACGCCCCAAGCCAAATATATGTTTTTTAACCGGCAGCTCAAATTATTCCAATTTTTCGTTACAAAAAGATTGCACTTTTCATAAAAAGCATTACCTTTGCAGCCGGATCGTGAAAGCGATGACTTCGTAGCTCAGTTGGTAGAGCAAATGACTCTTAATCATTGGGCCGAGGGTTCGAGCCCCTCCGAGGTCACAAACAACAAGCCGTTGATTTCAAGATGTTAAACATCTACATCAACGGCTTGTTTGTTCATTGTAGCCGTATAAACATTCATTCTACTCACAAACAAAACACTCTGATATCCAACTATTTATTAGATACCCGCAGACAGAGTAAACGTAAGAATCTGTAAAACAGACGCTCAGAGGAAAAGTCTCCAAGAATTCTTCTTATTTTTGCCAAAAGACCTCTTTAACTTGACACAATGACCATGAATAAAAAAATCTTTTCTATTTGTATCGTCTTGTTGGCTTTTGCCCCATTGTTTCCGACAAACATAGCCCGAGCAGCCAATCCATACCTGCCTTTGTGGGAATATATTCCGGACGGTGAGCCGTATGTTTTTGAAGATCCTGACCTTCCGGGCAAATACCGGGTTTATATTTACGGGTCACACGACTCCATGAAAAACAGGTATTGCGGACGAGAACAGGTCGTATGGTCCGCCCCGGTAGATGACCTGAACAATTGGAGGTATGACGGTATAATCTTTGAATCGAAAACCGATGCCAACGGAGATATGCTAAACGCCGACGGAACAGGAGACATTTTATTTGCTCCGGATGTAGCAGAAGTAATCGGGAAAGACGGGGAAAAAACATACTACCTCTATCCCAACAATCAAGGAAATGGAAGAAAAAACATGGTAGCCAAATCTGACCGGCCCGATGGGCCGTTCACGGTGTGTAATTGGAGTCAAGAATCACCCCAAAAAACAGAAGGTATCTTGGCCTTCGACCCGGCCGTATTTGTTGATGACAACGGGAAAGTTTATGGTTATTGGGGGTTTGAAGAGTCGTGGGGTGCAGAGCTGGATCCCCATACCATGGCGACCTTAAAAGAGGGATGCCAGCCGGTTAAGGACATGGTATCCAGCAACAAGCAAGAGGGAGAATTCCGTTTCTACGAAGCATCTTCCATGCGAAAAATCAAAGATAAATATGTCTTCATATACAGTCGATGGACAGCAGACGGAGAATTCGGCCTTCCCGGGAGCAACTACACCTTAGCTTACGCTTACAGCAACCACCCGTTAGGCCCTTTCACTTACGGAGGGACCTTGATCGATGGACGTGGACGCGGTGTGGACAATACCGGGAAACCAGTCCCGACAGCTACACCCGGAGGGAATACACACGGTAGTATTTTGGAAATCGACGGACAATGGTATGTATTTTTTCACCGTCAGTGCGGAACCAACGAGTACGCCAGACAAGCCATGGTTGCCCCCATTGAAGTAAAAGTAACCGAGGGCCCGGAAGGAACGGTAGAAATTACAGAAGGAGAATACACCTCAGAAGGATTTGAAATAGGAGGGTTAAACCCATACAAGAAATATTCAGCCGGTATTGCCTGTTATTATACGGGGCCGCAACCGGCAAAAAGTTCGTGGCCAAACTTTTTATTTTCAGGGTCGTATAT
>DVNA01000157.1 GCA_018714665.1 Candidatus Gallibacteroides avistercoris
CCGTAGGTTCGTCTGCCAACTGTGCTTCGGCCATGATTGCCTTGAATGCAGCCGTAGCCGATCAGCTTCGTCTCTTCAAGACAGAAGTGGACGCAGAAATAGCCCAGGGAGTAGCCAAAGAAAAAGCTATTTTCAATGTGTTGAAAAAGTATCTGAAAGCCTCCAAGGCGATACGTTTTGACGGTAACGGATATAGCGACGAATGGAAAGCAGAAGCCGCCAAACGCGGATTGGATTGCGAAACCAGCGTGCCGTTGATTTATGATGCCTACCTGAAACCCGAAAGTATCCAGATGTTTGCCGATACCAACGTCTTTACCGAGGTAGAATTGCACGCCCGTAACGAAGTCAAGTGGGAGATGTACACCAAGAAGATACAGATTGAAGCCCGCGTTTTGGGCGATTTGGTGATGAATCACATCATTCCGGTAGCTACCCGTTACCAGTCTTCGTTACTCGATAACGTTTATAAGGTAAAAGCTCTTTTCCCAACGGAAAAAGCAGAAAAGATTGCGGCTCAGGACATGACCCTGATTGAAAAGATTGCCAACCACTTGACGGTTATCAATGAAAAAGTGGCCCAGATGGTAGATGCCCGTAAGGTGGCAAACAAAATCGAAACGGAAAGAGAAAAAGCCATTGCTTATCACGATACGGTAGCTCCTTTAATGGACGAAATCCGTTATCACGTCGATAAGCTTGAATTGATGGTCGACAACGAAATCTGGCCTCTGCCCAAGTACAGGGAGTTGTTATTTATCAGGTAAAGAAAAAACATTTTAAGAAGCGGTTACGAGATTAAGGTTATGAAATCATTTTTTTTAGTTATTGTTTTAGGTTGATAATCTTTTCGTAACCGTTTTTTTTATAACAAAGAAATAGGATGCAACAAATACATTTACCGAACCGACAAGGTTTATATGATCCCGAGAATGAACACGATGCGTGTGGTGTTGGGTTATTGGTAAACATTCGCGGGACTAAATCGCACCAGATTGTAGAAAAAGGGCTTCAAGTGTTGGAACATATGATACACCGTGGGGCCGAAGGTGCTGACCCCAAAACGGGCGACGGAGCCGGTATCATGGTACAGATACCCCATGAATTTATCCTCTTGCAGGGAGTTGCCGTACCTGAAAAAGGATATTATGGAACAGGTTTGGTTTTCTTGCCCAAGCAGCGTCCCGATCAGGAGGCGATACTCGATATTATACAAGCGGTAGTTGCCGAAGAGGGACTTTCGTTATTGACTGTCCGGGATGTCCCGGTAAACAGTGATATTTTGGGTATTGATTCCCGGGCAGCAGAACCCGATATAAAACAAATATTCATTACTGGTACAGGACAGGAAGACGAAACAACGCTGGGTTGCAAACTCTATGTTTTGCGGAAGAAGATCGAAAAACGTGTAGCTGAATCCTCGGCCGTTCTCAACAAAAAAGGATTTTATGTGGTTAGCTTGTCCAACCGTAACATGGTATACAAGGGGATGCTTTCGTCCTCTCAGCTTCGGTACTATTTCCCGGATTTGATCAATCCCTATTTTACCAGCGGTATGGCATTGGTACACTCCCGGTTCAGTACCAACACGTTCCCGACGTGGGGATTGGCCCAGCCTTTCCGGCTGTTGGGGCACAACGGCGAAATCAATACCATTCGGGGCAACCGGATGTGGATGAAGGCTCGCGAGAGTGTGCTCGACCCCAAACGCCTTGGATCGATAGAATCTCTTACCCCCATTATTCAGGAGGGGTTGAGCGATAGTGCTTCGTTGGACAATGTCCTCGAATTTTTTGTCATGTCGGGACTCTCGTTGCCTCATGCCCTGGCTATGTTGATTCCTGAAAGTTTTAACGATAAGAACCCGATCTCCACCAAGCTGAAAGAGTTTTACGAATATCATAGTATTTTGATGGAACCGTGGGACGGACCGGCTACCCTGCTCTTTTCTGACGGACGTTATGCCGGCGGGATGCTTGACCGTAACGGATTGCGTCCGGCCCGGTATCTGATTACGAAAAACGATATGATGGTGGTGGCCTCCGAAACCGGAGTCCTTGCTTTCGACGGGTCCGAAATCAAAGAGCGCGGACGGTTGAAGCCTGGCAAGATGATGATGGTGGATATGGAGAAGGGCGAGATTTACCGGGATGCTTTTCTGAAAGAGGAACTTGCCGAAGCCTTCCCCTATGGAGAATGGCTGTCGAAGAACCGCATCAAGCTGGATAAAATCAGTTCCGGACGTACCGTTAAGCAAAGCGTTGATCATTTTGCCCGGCAGTTGCGTATCTTCGGATACCACCGCGAAGATGTGGAAAAATTGATAATTCCCATGGTTACCGACGGCAAAGAGCCAGTCGGCTCCATGGGTAACGATACCCCCTTGGCGGTCTTTTCAGACAAACCCCAGCGGTTGTTTAACTATTTCCGCCAGCAGTTTGCCCAGGTAACCAATCCGCCCATCGACCCCATCCGCGAGGAGCTGGTGATGTCGCTCAACAGTTATATCGGGGTGATTAACCGCAACCTGTTGGAGCCCTCTTCCGAATTGTGCAAAATGGTAGAGTTGAATACTCCTGTATTGACCAATAGCGATGTGGATATTCTGAGCAACCTTCGGTACAAGGGTTTCCGTACCTGCAAACTCTCGATGCTTTTCGATGTCGATGGAGGGGCGCAGGGGATGGAAAAAGCCTTGGAAACGCTTTGTCAGGAGGCTGAAAAGGCGGTAGACGACGATTATAATTACATCATCCTTTCCGACCGCGGGACGGATGAGAAGAGGGCTCCGTTGCCCTCGTTGCTGGCCGTATCTGCCGTACATCACTACCTGATTAAACAGCGCAAGCGTGTACAGACGGCGTTGGTTGTAGAGACGGCCGAGGCTCGCGAGGTGATGCACTTCGCCCTGCTGTTAGGATATGGAGCCAGTGCGGTGAACCCCTATATGGCATTTGCCGTTATCGACGATTTGGTAAACCGACAGGAGATTCAGCTCGACTACCATACGGCCGAAAAGAATTACATCAAAGCCGTAGGAAAAGGGTTGTTGAAGATTATGTCGAAGATGGGAATTTCTACCATCCGAAGCTATCGTGGGGCACAGCTTTTCGAAGCCATCGGGGTATCGTCCGTTTTGCTGGACAAATATTTCCAGGGAACTACCTCGAAAATCGAGGGCATCGACATGGACGACCTATACAACGACGCTTTGGCCGACCACAAAGCTGGAATGGCGATAGATGAAGAAGATAATAAGGCGTTGGATTTGGCCGGATTATATACCTATCGGCGAGACGGTGAAAAACATGCCTGGAATCCCGAAACCATTTCCACCCTGCAACTGGCCACCCGGTTGGGCAGTTACAAGAAATTCAAGGAATATACGGCGATGGTAGATAACAAACCCTACCCGATGTTCTTGCGTGATTTTATGAAGATACACCGCAACCCGGTCGATATTTCTGCGGTTGAGCCGGTAGAAGCCATTACCCGGCGGTTTGTTACCGGGGCCATGTCGTTCGGAGCCATCAGCAAGGAGGCGCATGAGGCGCTGGCACTGGCCATGAATCAATTGGGAGGTCGCAGCAATACGGGCGAAGGCGGAGAAGATGCCAGCCGTTTCCTCCCCCGCGAGGACGGAACCTCGGCACGGAGTGCCATCAAGCAGGTGGCTTCGGGTCGTTTCGGGGTAACTACCGAGTACCTGGTAAATGCCGATGAGATTCAGATCAAGATGGCGCAGGGGGCCAAGCCGGGCGAAGGCGGACAGTTGCCCGGGTTCAAAGTCGATCAGATTATTGCCAAGACACGACACTCCATACCCGGAATCTCGTTGATTTCCCCTCCGCCGCATCACGACATCTACTCCATCGAGGATTTGGCTCAGTTGATTTTCGATTTGAAAAATGTAAACCCGCAAGCCAAAATCAGTGTAAAACTGGTTTCGGAAAGCGGTGTGGGGACAATCGCTGCCGGTGTAGCCAAAGCCAAAGCCGATTTGATTGTTATCAGCGGCTGCGAAGGCGGTACGGGGGCCAGTCCGGTCAGCTCCATCCGTTATGCCGGTCTGCCCTCTGAGTTGGGATTGGCCGAAACCCAGCAGACGTTGGTGATGAACAACCTTCGTCGTCAGGTGGTTTTGCAGGTCGATGGTCAGTTGAAAACCGGCCGGGATGTGATTATCCAGGCATTGTTGGGAGCCGAAGAGTTCGGGTTTGCCACCTCGGCCTTGATTGTGCTCGGTTGTGTGATGATGCGTAAATGCCACATGAATACCTGCCCGGTAGGGGTTGCCACCCAGAACGAGGCATTGAGGAAACAGTTCCGGGGACGGGCCCAGTATCTGGTAAACTTCTTTACCTTCCTGGCCGAAGAGGTTCGGGAGTTGTTGGCCGAGATGGGATTTACCAAACTGGAAGAGATCATAGGACGTACCGACTTGATAGAGTTTGATCCATCCAAAGGCAATGCCAAGGCCCGTAAGGTAGATTTCAGCAAGTTGCTGTTCTATCCCAAAGAGGCTGAAAAATTTGCTATTCACCATACTACCGAACAGGACCACAAGATAGACGGAATTATAGACGAACAGTTGATCAAGGCTTCTGTCCCGGCGTTGGAACATCAGATGCCGGTAGAGTTGCATTTCCCAATCTGCAATACCGATCGGGCTACGGGTACGATGCTCTCCGGGAAGATAGCCCAGCAGTACGGCAATGCCGGATTGCCCGACGATACCATTCGCTGTACCTTTACCGGATCGGCCGGACAGAGTTTCGGCGCGTTCCTGGCACACGGTGTCTCGTTGCGGTTGGAGGGCGATGCGAACGACTACCTGGGTAAAGGCCTTTCCGGTGGGAAGATTGTGGTCGTTCCCCCACAGGGAGCGACGTTTGCCCCCGAAGAGAATGTCATTGCCGGCAACACGCTGTTGTACGGTGCTACCTCCGGAGAGGTATATATCAACGGCCGGGTAGGTGAGCGTTTCTGCGTACGCAACAGCGGTGCCGTTGCCGTAGTAGAGGGAGCCGGAGACCATTGTTGCGAATACATGACCGGCGGAAGGACGGTTGTATTGGGTACTGTTGGACGAAACTTTGCCGCCGGTATGAGCGGGGGGATTGCCTACGTCTGGAACAAGGAGGGCGATTTCGATTTCTTCTGCAACATGGAGATGGTAGAGCTTTCGCTCATCGAGGATGCCGCCGACAACAAGGAACTGTTCCGGTTGATAACCCGGCATTACCAGCATACGGGAAGTCCTTTGGCCCGTACCATGCTCGAAAATTGGCAAGTGTATGCCGATCAGTTTATCAAAGTAATGCCTATCGAGTACAAGAAAGTGCTTCACGAAGAGAAGATGCAGGCGTTGCAGCGTAAGATTGCAGAGGTAGAAAGAGATTATTAAAACAAGAGAAGCAAATCAGACAATCATGGGAAATCCTAAAGCATTTTTGACGATACATAGAAAAGAGGCCGGTTACAGGCCTATACACGAACGTATTTGCGATTTCGGCGAGGTAGAACAGACGCTCAATGCCGAAGACCGCAAACTGCAAATATCCCGTTGTATGGATTGCGGAGTACCTTTCTGCCATTGGAGCTGTCCGTTGGGTAACCGGCAACCCGAATGGCAGGACCTTGCCTACAAGGGGAAATGGAAAGAGGCCTATCAGAATTTGCAGGAGACGGACGATTTTCCGGAATTTACCGGGCGTATCTGTCCCGCCTTGTGCGAAAAGGGGTGCGTATTGAAGCTTTCCGGCGAGCCGGTAACCATCCGCGAGAACGAAGCGGCTATTGTAGAGCGTGCCTTTAACGAGGGATACATCGTGGCCCGTCCGCCTAAGAAACGTACCGGGAAGCGGGTGGCCGTAATCGGCTCCGGCCCGGCAGGATTGGCTTGCAGCAACCAGCTGAACAAGAAGGGACATTCGGTTACCCTTTTTGAAAAAGATGAAAAAGCAGGAGGTTTGTTGCGATTTGGTATCCCCGATTTCAAGCTGAATAAATCGGTCATAGACCGTCGTGTCAAGTTGTTGGAAGAAGAGGGTATCGAGTTCCGTTACAATACCCGGGTCGGGGAAGATATCACGGCCAAAGAGTTGTTGGCCGATTACGATGCCTTGTGCATCGCCATCGGGTCGGGTGTTCCTCGCGATCTGAACGTGGAAGGTCGCGATCTGGGCGGCATACACTTTGCCCTGGAATACTTGCAGCAACAGAATCGCATCGTTGCCGGCAAAGAGCTCCCTGCCGAACAACGTATCTCGGCAAAGGGGAAAAAGGTGCTGGTCATAGGCGGTGGCGATACCGGATCGGACTGCATCGGTACGGCCAACCGTCAAGGGGC
The DNA here is from genome assembly GCA_018714665.1 of Candidatus Gallibacteroides avistercoris. Lineage (GTDB taxonomy): Bacteria > Bacteroidota > Bacteroidia > Bacteroidales > CHK158-818 > Gallibacteroides > Gallibacteroides avistercoris. The sequence goes on from DVNA01000157.1 coordinate 6,353, forward strand.
AGCATCGGTCATGCAGATAGAGATCATGCCCAAACCTCCGGTGGGAGAAAATCCCGCCACGCCGTGGCCCCAATATCCGATGGTGTTGAAAACATCTTCGTCCCATCAGGAGGGGTGCGAGCGGCGTTGGTTGCTCGATACGAAACGGTTTATCGGCGAAAACGGTCAGGTAAAGGCCGTAGAGGTAAACGAAGTCGAGTGGCAAAAGGATGAAAAAAACGGGCGCATGAATTTGGTCCATACCGCTAAAAGCGAAATCATAGAAGCCGATCTGGTGTTGCTGGCCATGGGGTTTGTCCATCCCGTTTACGAAGGGTTGTTGGAAGAGTTGAACATTGAGCGGGACGGCCGCAAAAACGTCGCCATAGACGCCGCGTCACAAACCTCCGTCCCCCATGTCTTCGCCGCCGGCGATGCCGCATCCGGAGCCAGTCTGGTAGTTCGGGCCATTGCTTCGGGACGGAAAGCCGCCCAAGAGATAGACAAGTTTTTGACAAAATCGTAATTTTATCACGAATCTGCCGGTCTTGCTCCGGCAGATTTTTTATTTTTAAACCGATTCATTGTAAAATCCGTTACATTTACGGATGTTGTAAAAAAAGAGAAACAAATGGCCGAAACGTTGAAACACGAGTGTGGCATTGCCATGATAAGGTTGCTCAAACCGTTGTCTTATTACCGTCAGAAATACGGCACCAACCTCTATGCCTTAAACAAACTTTACCTGTTGATGGAAAAACAGCACAACCGGGGACAGGAGGGAGCCGGGCTGGCTTGTGTAAAGCTGACGGCCCGGCCGGGCGAGGAGTATATTTTCAGGGAACGCGCCATGGGAACCAATGCCATTCAAGAGATATTTGCCCATGTCCATGCGCAGATGGCATCCGGGAAAGAGGAGATCTCGACAGAGTCCCCCTTTGTCGGTGAGGCCTATATGGGTCATCTGCGTTACAGCACTACCGGACGTTCCGGTATCTCCTATGTCCACCCCTTTTTGAGGCGGAATAACTGGAAGTCCCGCAACCTCACCCTCTGCGGAAATTTCAATTTGACCAACGTCGATGAACTTTTCGACGCCATTGTGGCAGACGGGCAGCATCCACGTATCTATTCCGATACGTTTATCATGCTCGAACAGGTAGGCCATGAACTCGACCAGGAGAACCAGCGCCTCTACGACCGCTACAAACAGGAGGGATTCCGAGGCCGCGAATTGACGGCGAAGATAGAAGACAACATCGATATTCCCCGGGTGCTCAGGCGGGCCTCCGGTATCTGGGATGGCGGCTATGTCATTTGCGGAATGACCGGCAGCGGCGACGCATTTGCGTTCAGAGACCCGCGGGGTATCCGTCCCGCCTTCTATTATACCGACGACGAGGTGGTAGTAGTAGCATCCGAGCGTCCCGTTATCCAGACGGTGATGAACGTGTCGCAGGAGAGCGTTTGTGAATTGAAACCGGGTCATGGTATCTGGGTGAACAAGTTGGGCAAGGTGTCGGTAGAGACTATTCAGGAACCCCTCAATTACAGTGCCTGTTCATTCGAGCGCATCTATTTTTCGAGAGGCAGCGATGCCGACATTTATCAGGAGCGCAAGTCGCTCGGCCGGCTCCTTTGTCGTCCGGTGTTGGAGAAGATCGGTTACGACTTGCAGCATACCGTCTTCTCCTTTATCCCCAACACGGCCGAGGTGGCCTTTTACGGATTGTTGGAGGGGATGGACCAGTACCTCGATACGGTAAAGAGAGAAAAATTGTTGTCCTGTAACGGTCGTATGACGCAACAGGAATTGGACGAGATATTGCATTGGAAGGTCCGTTCCGAGAAAGTAGCCATAAAAGACATCAAGCTCCGCACCTTTATCGCCGAAGGCAATACCCGCAACGACCTTGCCACCCATGTGTACGACATCACTTACGGGACCATCGAGCCGGGTGTAGATAATCTGGTGGTCATCGACGACAGTATTGTGCGGGGTACCACCCTGCGGCAAAGTATTATTAAGATATTGGACCGTTTGCATCCCAAGAAAATCATCATCGTATCCTCCTCTCCCCAGATACGCTATCCCGACTGCTACGGCATCGATATGTCGCGCATGGGCGAGTTTATCGCCTTCAAGGCTGCCGTCGAATTGTTGAAGGAGCAGGGTAAAGAGCATATCTTGCAGGATGTTTACCGCAAATCGAAAGCCCAGCAACATCTACCCAAGGAACAGATAGTCAATTATGTGCGTGAAATATATACACCGTTTACGCAGGACGATATTTCCAAACAGATTGCCCGTATGCTGACACCTCCGGGAACACGGGCAGAGGTAGAGCTGGTGTTTCAAACCTTGGACGGTTTGCATACAGCCATTCCCGGTTATCCGGGCGATTGGTACTTTTCCGGGAATTATCCTACGCCGGGAGGGAATCGTCTGGTAAACAATGCCTTTATCAACTTTGTGGAAGGTGCCGACGAGAAACGTTCCGTTTAGTGCCACGGCAGAAAAAACGAACCTTTGTTGGTAATATAATATATAAGAAAAGAGAAGCGTCGTTGGAAGATGCTTCTCTTTTCTTTTGTAAATGCCTGCTTTTTTCATAATACAGAATATCTTTATGTTATACGGATATTTATTTTTTGTAATATTTATTTGATTTTTTTGCTCAAAATTTGTAATTGTGAAAAAATATACCTAATATTGAGCCAGAAATATTCGTTACAATGTGAAATACACACTTATGTAAAATTTCTAAGATGGTGGAACTGCGCTGAGGATATGATGTCCCGATCTATTTTCGGGTTAAGATAAAAGAGTGATACATATATTTTTAAGGGAGATTTTTTTTACAAGATGATTTTGACAGGAGGAGTATGTTATGAAAAGAGAGAAGAAGATGAGAAAGAGTTTGATTTTATTTTTGTCCATTCCATTTTGGATAAGTTGTCAGCAGGTAAAAGCGCCGGAAGAGCCGATCCGCCCCAATCACATTGTATTTATTTTCGATACGCTTTATCAGGACTGTAATACGTTGAAATTTCCTGGGGCAGGCGAATCAACCGTTTTTGGTCCTTTATTGTCTTTCCGTGGAAAAGGGCCGAAACCTTCCCCGCTGATGGAAATAAAAAAAGATACGTTGACGATGGAGATATTCGACGACAGTTTATTGATAGTCGATTACCGCAATAACCCGCTTCATACCATCTCTTTTCTTGTAAAGAAGGGAGATACGTTGTTGGTTCGGAACCAAAAGGTAACCCCGTTTATCACATTAAAGAACCGGGAGGTTTTGCCGTATGACCTCAATTACCCTTATTACCGAGCACAACGCTATGGGATGGAGGGCGGTTTCCTGTTACAAGATTTTATGGCTAGTCCTTTTTTTATAGGACGGTTTCTCGATAAATACACCTACGAAGAAGTCTTCCAGAAGTATCAGGACGAGTTGAATGACGAAGCCTTGTGGCTCGACTCGTTATACCGGGAGAATCTTTTGTCGGAGGAAGCATACAAGATGTATGAATGGTACAATCGATATGAACGTATGGATATGAAAGTTCATGACAAGACAACCCCGTTGGATACGATTCGGGCCATGTTGTATGCATACGACGATTCTATCTTCCGCCATGATTATTACGCCTCGTACCGATATGCACATATTGCCGGGCCGCCGACGAATATTATATTTACCGTCGGCAACCCCAACCGACCGCACAAAGGCCTTACGATCTGGAAGAAGCCTATCTGTTGATGACGGCGGATACCCTTTTAAGAGGAGAGTTGCGCGATATGTTGAGCGTACAGTGGCGGGTAAAGCTCGTAGAGCAGAAACCGTATGAAACCGCAAAGAAATATTACGACGAGTTGTGTTCCATCCCCGACAGTAATTTTGTGTCGATCATTCGGGATCGTTACGGGAGGCGATTTGATGAGACGTTGCGTTCGTCCAACCAGTTGGAGTTGAAGGCTCCGGATGGTACCCGTTTTACTTTTGAGAAATTTCTGGAACAACACAGGGGGAAAGTCGTTTACGTAGATTTCTGGGCCTCGTGGTGTATTCCGTGTTTAGAGGGGATACCATCGTCCGTACGGCTTCGTGAGGGGTATTCCGGCAAGGATGTCGTATTCGTATATCTGTCGATGGATGCTACCGACTCAGACTGGAAGGAATCCTGGGAAAAGGCACTGTTAACGGGTTATGGACATAACTATTTGATATTGAATGCTTCGTCCTCCTCGTTGATCAAGGAGAATAAGGTAAGATACATCCCTCGGTTTTTCTTGTTTGGCAAAGATGGAAAGTTGATACATGATAAAGCCCCGGCCCCGGAAACGGACGAAATTCGGAAACTGATAGATGAGGCCCTTTTAAAATAGACCGGTTTTTATCCTGTTTTAGACCGTAATATCTGGATGTCCCGATAGGAATATCGGTAGTTGTCGTATTTCGTATCTGGATCGATACATATAAATCCGGTCATGGAGCTGCGAAAAGAACAATCCTGTTGTTGCCTGTGAAGGGCTCCATAACCGATTGGCCGGTATTCTACAAGACCCCGGAACAAACTTGTTTATTCAAACAGTTTGTTCCGGGGTATAAATTTATACGGAGTATCGTTTGCGGTTTATCGGATCGGGTATTCTGCGGGTTATGCTTCCAGAGAGTTCCAGCCTTGGGCTTTGAGTTGAATTTCGGCTCCGTCGCGGGTGATGAGGCAGGCACCCAACGATTCGGCGGTAATATGCCCGATGATATGTACTCCCTCTATGGCCGCCACGTTGTCGTGTTGGGTGAGTGGTACGGTAAACAGCAATTCGTAATCTTCCCCTCCGTTCAGGGCCACGGTGGTTACATTCAGGTTGAACTCTTCGGCCATAGAGGCGGTCTGGTAGTCGATGGGAAGCCGGTCTTCGTATATGCGGCAGCCGGTGTGGCTTTGTTTGCAGATGTGCAGCAGTTCCGAGGATAGCCCGTCCGATATGTCCATCATGGCAGTAGGGGTGATGCCTCTTTTGGCCAGTTCGGCAATGATGTCTTTTCGAGCTTCCGGTTTGAGCTGACGTTCGAGGATATACTCTTTTCCTTCAAATGCTGGTGAGAAATCCGCTTCTTGGGAGAATACCGTTTTTTCCCGTTCAAGCAGTTGAAGCCCCATATAGGCAGCCCCTAAATCTCCGCTGACACAAATCAGGTTGTTCTCTTGTGCTCCGTTCCTGTAAACGATCTGTCCGGAAATCCCTTCACCTATGCAGGTAATGCTGATGGTCAACCCGGTAAGCGAGGCAGAGGTATCGCCACCCACTAAATCTACGCCGTAAATGTCGCAAGCCAGGCGTATCCCGTCGTAAAGTTCCTCCATATCCTCGACGGAAAACCGTTTCGATACCCCCAGCGATACGGTAATCTGCTTCGGCTGTCCGTTCATGGCATATATGTCCGAAAAATTGACCACAGCCGATTTGTATCCCAGATGTTTCAGCGGGACGTATGTCAGGTCGAAGTGGATGCCTTCCAGCAGGAGGTCGGTCGTAACGAGCGTTTGGCAGTTCGTATAGTCCAATACGGCAGCGTCGTCGCCGACACCTTTTATCGAAGAACGGTTTTTTAATTTGATCTCTTGGGTCAGGTGGTCGATCAGCCCGAATTCCCCCAATGAGGCAATATCTGTTTTCATGAGTAGAGTTTCTGTATTGTTAGATCTGGTTGATTAAGTCTTTTATAATCAGTGTCATACGAGATTCAACCTGCGAGGCGGCTTTTTGTACATTTTCGTGTGAGGCCGTTTCTACAATCCCCTCTACACCTAAGTCGGTGATAACCGAGATGGCAAAAACCTCCATGCCGCTGTGTCGCGCTACGATAACTTCCGGAACGGTAGACATCCCTACCGCATCACCTCCGATTGTTCTGAAATATTTGTATTCAGCGGGAGTTTCGTAAGTGGGGCCTTGGGTTCCTACATAGACACCCTGTTGTAACGGAATGTGGTTGTCTTGGGCAATCTGTAACGCTTTTTGGATTAACTCTTTTGAGTAGGCATCGCTCATGTTCGGGAATCGGGCCCCTAATCGCGGGTCGTTTTTCCCCCGTAGCGGATGTTCGGGAAACAAGTTGATGTGGTCTGTAATGACCATTAAATCTCCGACTTGAAAATTCGGATTCATCCCGCCGGCTGCATTCGATACAAAAAGGTACTGAATACCCAGTTCTTTCATTACCCGTACCGGGAAGGTTACCTGTTTCATGGAGTATCCTTCGTAATAATGGAATCGTCCCTGCATGGCCAGGATGTTTTTATTTCCCAGCCGGCCGAAGATTAATTTTCCGGAATGTCCCTCAACGGTCGAAACCGGAAAGTTAGGAATCTGCTGGTAGGGAATCTCCATTCGTTCTTGGATGTGGTTCACAAGGCCTCCCAATCCAGTGCCCAGAATGATAGCCGATTGAGGAGTTTCCGGCAATAAATTACTTAGATAGCGTGCTGTTTCTTCTATTTTTTCTAACATATCCTTCTATTTTCTTGTTAAAATCTTCTTGTTGGTTTTGTAAAAATTCTACCTCTACCGGAAGGTAATACAGCTTACTTTTCAATTCAGGCGGCAAATTCGACATATGTAACAACCGGGCCGCATCTTTTTCCGTAATGACGATAAAAGCATTTTTTTGTTTTAATGATGCCAGTTTGTGCATGATCCGTTGAATATCCTTGGGAGTGAACTTGTGATGGTCGGAAAAATTCAACTCAACCACCTTTTTTGCCGACAACTCTACCTGCTGCTTTATCGTATGCGAAGAGGCGATGCCGGTAACCAATAAAATAGCGTCGTGTTCTTTCTCTTGTCGCAAACATTTTGGGAATGCGATGTGTTCGGGGAAAACGGGTTGTAACTCTTTATAGGCATATGTGGAGAAGTAGAGCGATTGGTATGTAAACAAATCCAAGTGTTTCTGTATAATCCGAAAATCTATGGGTTTGATGTCGAGCGGACATTTTGTTACAATAACCATCCCTGCCCGCATCCGTTCGAATGCCGGTTCGCGTAATCTCCCTACCGGGAGCAGGCTGTCTTTGTAAATGATCCGGTTAAAGTCTGTCAGTAAGATGGATATTCCCGGTTTGACATACCTGTGTTGGAAGGCATCGTCCAAAAGGATGACATCTATTTTGGGGGTTAGTTCCATCAGCTTTTTGATTCCTCTGCGCCGGTTGGCATCGACGGCCACGGTTAAATCAGGAAATTTCCGTTTTATTTGGAACGGTTCATCCCCTAGTTCCATGTCTGTACTGTTTTCATTGGCCAAAACGAACCCCTTGCTTTTACGTTTGTAACCCCGGCTTAAAACCGCTACCCGGTATTGAGGGCTTAACAGACGTATCAAATACTCTATATGGGGGGTTTTCCCGGTACCACCCACCGTGATGTTACCCACCGATATAATGGGGATATTGAACTCTTCGGATGGCAAAATGCCCCAATCGAAAAATCGATTTCTAATAGCTACCCCTAATCCGTATAGAAAGGAAAAAGGCCATAAGTAACCGCGCTTTTTAAATTGAGTATCCATGATTCTTATTTTAAAACAAAAGGTTCCATCCGGGCCTGGACAGGATAAATCTCTTTTAGTTGTTTGACTGTTTTCAATTGTTTTGCCATTTCTCCTCCCCACAGATGTAACAGTCGAGCTTGTATGGTAGCTCCCATATTGGAACTGAGTTCTTCGAGAAAAGTCTTTTTGGGCGGATATTCTACGGTTTCGAATGAATACAGGTCATTTTTTTGAGCTATCCAGTTAACCGCCTCCCGGAGACCTCCCAACTCATCTACCAGACCTAACTGTTGGGCATCGGACCCGGTCCATACCCGCCCTTCGGCGATTTTGGCAATAGAGTCAGGGGATACTTTTCTCCCCCAGGCACAACGTTCTATGAATTGGTGGTATCCGTTTTCAATCTCTTTCTGGAAAAAGGCTTTTTCTGCTTCGGTCATTTTTTTGTGTAACGAAGGGAAAGAACCGTATTTATTGGTTTTTACTTCGTCGAATGTAAACCCTATTTTCTCTGTTAATAACTCTTCTGCTTCCGGAATGATGCCGAAAATGCCGATAGAACCGGTTAATGTAGTGGGCTGTGCAAAAATCCGGTCCGAGTTACTGGCAATGTAATATCCTCCGGATGCAGCATAGTCGCTCATCGAGGAGACAACATCTTTTTCTGCTTTTAATCGTTCGATGGCAGCCCAGATTTGTTCCGATCCGAACAAACTGCCTCCCGGCGAGTTGATACGTAAAACCACCCCTTTAATATCCGGATCTTTCCGAATCTCATCCAAAACAGATACGATCTCCTGCGAGTTTATGTTTTCTTCATCGTCCATTCCATCTATTTCTCCGGTTGCATAAACGATAGCTATTTCATTTTCCTCGCTTTCTTCATAATACCCTAAATCATTCTCTATCGAAATCATATCGGAGAGCGTTGCCACGTTCAACTCTTCGTCCGGATGGGTAAACGTTAGAAATTTGAGCCGGTCTTCTATTTGAGCCTGATATGCCAATTGGTCCACTAAATGCGTTGATACGCTTTTGTCGGCCGGTTGAAAAATAAATAAGGAGTCGGCATATTGATTTAAGGTATCTACCGGAATGTTACGAGTATCGGAGATTCCTGTTAAAACACTGTTCCAGATAGACGAAATATATTGTTGCGTTTGTTTCCGGTTGGCATCGCTCATCTGGGTATTGGTAAAGGGTTCAATAGCCGATTTGAACCTTCCCACCCGGAAAACCTGTATGCCGATTCCTAATTTATCAAGAACATCCGTATAAAAAATGTGTTCCGATGTGATGCCCGACAAGTCGATACGTCCCATTGGATTTAGATATATCTCGTCAGCAATCGAGGCTAAAAAATATTCGCTTTGGTAAAAGTTGTCGGCATAACAGACGATGAACTTCCCCCTCTGTTTAAAATCGGCTAATTCGTTCCTGATCTCTGCTAATGACCCGTATCCGGCCGACAATCCATCTAATTTCAGGTATATGCCATCAATGTTGGAGTTGTCTTTTGCCTCCCTGATGGCCAGTAAAACATCATCAAGACCTAACACGCCACTATCATCTCCCCACAACAATTTATAGAAATCATCGTGTGAGCGTTCTTCCAATTCACCACATAGCTCCAATTTGAATACCGTATGAGGCTGTGGCGTATAAGCCATATCTGAAAAAGCCGCTATTCCCGACAATATCATAAAGGCAAGTTTTCCCAATACAAGAATGGCAATCACAACCCCCAAAGCACAAGCCAATGCTGTTTTTAAAAAAGTTTTCATCGTAAATTCTGGAATACCATTTTTTGACTAACCTGCATATATCCCACAAGATACATAATTCACAAGCAAATATACACATCTTTTACTAAAATCTGCCAAAAAACAGAAAATAACCTTGTAGAAAGAGTTTTATGCTTGAAAACAAAAGAACAAAACATATTCTCAGAATGTTTTTATGAATGACAATAATAAAAGAGATTGAATATGAAATTATCGTATCTATTTTTAGCTGCCGGATTTGAAGAAATCGAGGCTGTAACCGTTGTAGATGTGTTGCGTAGAGCAGGCGTAAATATTAAAACCGTATCCATGACAGGAGGATTAGAGGTATCCGGGGAACATGGTATAGTGTTATTGGCCGATCTTACCTATGAAGGCACAACATTCGACGATGCCGATTTCTATATTTTACCCGGAGGGACCGAGGGAACTCGAAACCTTTTTTATAACGATGACTTTAAGATGACCCTTTTGGATCATTATAATAAAGGGAAAAAGATTGCAGCTATTGGAGAAAGTCCCTCTCTACTGGGAGAGTTGAATATGTTGACCGATAAAAATGCTACTTGTACAGCCGGTCTGGAAAAATTTTTGAACGGAGCTACCTATACTGCCATGCCGATAGAGATACAAGATAATATATTGACGGGAAAAGGTCCCGAAGCAGCCATGAAATTTGCCGTCGCAATAGTCTCTCTGTTGTTGGGAAAAGATGCCGCAGACAAGGTCTCAAAAGAACTTCTTCTAATTCTGGATTAGATGTAGGTGTACAATATGGAATAACGAGGCTTTCATTACCGATTGTCTCGTTGCCTTTTTTATAAGCAAGATGATTTGTTGAAAGATTTAAATTATCACCTGTATTTTAACAACATAACACAAATTAACGTTATGATATAACAAAAAAAGGCATAAAAAGTTTGGAAAGGAAGATAAGAGGCAGTATCTTTGCCGAGCTTTTCAGGACGAACCCCTTGGGGATTGGCGCTATTCAGAAAGAGCCAGCCGGTCTTAGAAAGAGAGAGGGGGGGA
>DVNA01000158.1 GCA_018714665.1 Candidatus Gallibacteroides avistercoris
ATCTATCTTTCGCCATGGGATAGGAACAGTGAAAACTACGGACAGCCGGGATATGTGGAAAAGTTCCATGCCCAGATGCACGAGTTAATCAGCAACTACGGACCGTTGTTTGAATATTGGTTTGACGGGGCCAACGGTGGCGACGGCTGGTACGGAGGAGCCAACGAGAAACGCTCGATCGATGCAAAAACGTACTACAAATATGAAGAGGCCCGCGAGGCAATCAAGAAACTGCATCCGCAGGCGATGATTTTTGGAGGTACCGTACCGGACATCCGTTGGATCGGGAATGAAGAAGGATGGGCAGACGCTACGCAATGGTCGCCTTATTCATACGAAAAAGAGAAACATTATACCGACAGCCAGCGCGGCATGGAAGACGGCGACAAATGGATGGGAGGCGAATGTGATGTATCCATCCGTCCGGGGTGGTTCTACCATAGCCGCGAAGACCACCAAATAAAGTCATTGGCCAAACTGGTCGATCTATATTACCGGAGTGTCGGGCACAATACCAATTTCTTATTGAACTTCCCGGTAGCATTGAACGGGAAAATAACCCCGAACGACTCAACGCGTGCCGTAGAATGGTATCAGACCATCCGAAATGAACTGAAAACAAACCTGCTGAAAGATGCCCGCGTAGAAGCGAGCAATACTCGCGGCAGGAAATATGCTCCGGCTCGGATAACAGACGGCGATTGGGACACCTATTGGGCAACCGAAGATGGGGTAACGCAGGCCTCGCTAACCTTTACCATGAACCCGGCTTCGGATGTAAACCGCTTGTTATTGCAGGAATATATCCCATTGGGGCAACGTATCAAATCGTTCAAGATTGAATATGAGGAAAACGCGCAATGGAAAGAGGTAGAACCGGTAGATGAAACAACAACCATCGGATACAAACGAATCGTACGGTTCAAGACGGTTCATGCCGAGAAACTCCGGGTAACGTTCCTGGATGCGAAAGGGCCGTTATGTATCAATAACGTAGAAGCGTATCTGGCGCCTGCCTTGCTGACCGAACCGACCATTACCCGGGATCTGGAAGACAAGGTACATATCCAAGCCGGAGAGCAGAATGTAATAATCTATTATACGACAGACGGAACAGAGCCGACCCAAAAGTCAGCCACCTACGACCAGCCTTTTGTATTGGATCGGAAAGCCACGGTCAAAGCAGTTGCCTATGATGCCACGTTCGACAAATACAGCCCGGTTACCACAACCCAGTTTGACATCCCGGCAAAAATGTATCGAGTAGAAGAAAATGCAACGGCCGTGCTTGACGGGAATGGTTATACCACCTATTATCTACCGAAAGGGAAACAGGCATTAACCCTACGCCTCGTACAACCGCAGACGATTTCCGGCTTCCGTTATACCCCTAACCAGAGTAGGGACGCACAAGGACATATCTCTAACTATCGGTTCTATGTAGATGGTAAATTAGTTTCAAGCGGAGAGTTCTCAAACATCAAAGCAAACCCGATAGAACAGATTGTCCACTTTGCTCCCGTTACAGGGAAAGAGGTCAAATTAGAATCCGTACGCAACGCCGATGATGTCAAGAGTACCGGTATCGGAGAATTTTCGGTACTGACCGAATAACCTATCGCACACAGGAGGAAAATTACGATTATTTTCCTCCTGTTTTCTTTCCCGTTCATTCACTCCTTTATATGTGCCGAATGAAATATGGCTATTCTTTATTTACTGACAAAATGGTACAAGAAAGTAAAAAAACATCTTTGATAATAATTCAAAGAAACAGATATTATGTACTTAAAGATTTTCATTTATGACAAGTAATATTGACTTTATAGAATTCGTATGTTCCCAAATCAAAAACATTGGGACTGTACGCTATCGAAAGATGTTTGGCAATTATGTGATTTATCTCAATGAAAAGCCCGTCATACTCGTATGCAACAATATAGCATACGTCAAGAAACACCCCTCTATTGAAAACTTTATGCAAGATGCTGAATTTTGTATCCCTTACAACGGAGCAAAAGAACATTATATTCTGGATGTGGAGCACAAACATCCTTTGCTGGAAGTGGTGGTAAGTACATTGGCAAAGGTATTGCCTTATCCCAAAGAGAAGAACAAAACTAAGAATATTTTAGCAAGCAAAAGGCATCCTTTCCGAAAACTACCTAATGTAGGGCCACAAACAGAACAGGCTCTTTTAGCTATGGGACATACTTCCATTGAATCTTTGAAAGGGAAAAATGCCAATGATCTATACCAAGAAGAGTGTCGTTTACGCGGTTGCTCCATAGACCGCTGCCAACTTTACTTGTACCGAGCTTTGGAGTATTACATCAATACAGAAAATCCAGATACAGATAAATGCAAATGGTGGTATTGGAAAGATGATTACTTTTATCCCTCTCCTTGTGGAGCAAGATGTGTGGAATGTAATTCTTTTCCTAAATATTGTAAGGGATGCCGGAAAATAAAAGGTCAAGTATTCTGGCTTCAATATACCAACAATGATATATGCCCCATTTGGAAATGCTGTAAGGAACAAAATAGAGAAAACTGTGGAGGATGTCCAGAATTGCCTTGTCCTCGTTTTATGAGAGATCCGTCTCTATCAGATGAAATGAATGAAGCAAATTTAAAGAAGATGATGGATAACCTTGCAAAAACAAAAAAGGGCTTTTAACACATTATGATATTAAAAACATTTAGCCGTCCCAAATGTAAAAAAGGGTGTAAATCTCGCAACTGCTTGATTTACACCCTTCGCGGCGGAGAGACAGGCTCTCGAACCTGTGCTATCTCAAAATATCACATAATCGCAAATGTCTATTAATAACCAGCTTATTACAATCATAATTAAATCTAAATATTATTGGATA
>DVNA01000159.1 GCA_018714665.1 Candidatus Gallibacteroides avistercoris
CCTACCACCGTATCCAAAAATTATGTGATACAAAACGTCGGTGAGGTAATCCATTTGGGAAAAATCGGATCGTGGCATTTCTTGAAGGCTTGCGATCAAGGAGCCATAGTACAGGAGTTTGCCAATTACCACGATGGAGCAGGATTGCGTTTTACTAACCCCAAAGCTAAATTATAGAGAATATGAGAACGTTAAATCATTTCGGTATTCCTACCGACATTCAAAAAGAAGGGGAAGCCTATCTTTCCAACCTGAAACTGTATGTAACGGATGTTAATAACAGCCCCAATAAAATTGAATTTTTGCGTTTTGAGGCAGACTCTCCGATGCCCGATCTGATAAAAAAGCAGGCACACATCGCATACGTGGTAGATGATATCGATGCCGAGATGGCTGGTAAACCGGTTCTGTGGCCCAAAACCGTCATGTCTGACGAATTGACTATTGCCTTTATCGAAGAAGAAGGTATTGCCATCGAATTGATGTTGTGTGCCCAATAACACCCAAGCGAAAAATAACCTGAAAAATCCAATAAATATGAAAACCAAGTTTATCAATGAAACAGATAACATAACCAGCGAATTGCTCGAAGGTTATGTAACCGCATACAAGGACAAAGTAAAATTGGGAGCCGAAAACATTGTCGTTCGTGCACAACCCAAATGCGAATCGAAAGTAGCCATTGTAACATTGGGTGGTTCTGGCCATGAGCCGGCTCTGAGCGGTTTTGTCGGAGAAGGGATGCTGGACTGTTCGGTCGTAGGCGACATCTTTGCAGCTCCCGGGGCACAGCGTCTTTTTCAAGCCTTGCAGATGTTTAAGCGTGATGCCGGTATTTTATTGGTCGTGTTGAACCATTCGGGCGATGTGATGAGCGCCAATATGGCGGTTCAATTGGCCGAACGTGCCGGAATAAAGGTAAAGAAGCTGATTACGCACGATGATATCAGTGCCGGGTTGGACGCTCCCGACGACGATCGCCGAGGACTGGCCGGATGTATTCCCCTGTATAAGATTGTCGGGGCAGCAGCCGAAGAGGGTAAGACGTTGGACGAAATCTATGAGATCGGAGAACGTTTTAACCGACAAATCGCTACGTTGGCCGTAGCCATGCGCAGTTGTACCCATCCGCAGAACGGAGCTGTTATCTCCTCGTTGGCAGAAGGAGAAATAGAAATCGGTATGGGCCAGCACGGCGAAGGAGGCGGAGGCCGCCAGATGTTGGTTTCGGCCGACGATACTGCCGCCCAGATGGTCGCCTTGTTGATGAAAAAATTGGCCCTGACCAGTGGCGATAAGGTAGCTTTGTATATCAATGGCGTAGGGGCAACCACGCACATGGAGCTGTATATTGTATATCGAAAAACAGCTCAGATCTTGCAGGATGCAGGACTCGAAATAATGGATGCTCGTATTGGCGAGATGCTGACGGTTCAGGAACAGGCCGGTTTCCAGATGATTCTGGCCAAGGTCGATGCCGACCACATTGATTATTTGAAAAATTTTGCTTCCGATGCGCCCTATTGGACAGTTATCGGAAAAAAATAATTGTGTTTCATAACAGTTGCCGTTTGGCCGTTTGTTCAAACGGCAACTTTAAAAAGAATGATATGGAAAACTTGACGATTCAGGATTTCAAGAAAATGCTCTCCTCAGCCTTGGAACAGATAAAATTGCGGGAAGAGGAATTTTCTAAATTAGATGCTGTTATTGGCGATGGAGACCATGGAACAGCCATCGTACAAGCGTTGACTTCGGTGGTTGAGTCCGCAGAAAAAGGAACGGAATTTAAGACGATGCTTAACGATGCAGGTTTTAACGTGATGTTGCAGACCAGCGGATCAACCAGCACATTGATAGGTGCCTTTTTTCTTGGTATGAGCGATGCTGTACAAGGTGAATCCCTGACAGCCAGTCAAGTAAAAGATATGTTTAAAAGCGGACTGTCGAATGTGCAGAAACAGACCAAAGCACAGGTCGGGGACAAAACCATGATGGATGCTCTTATCCCGGCCGTACAAGCCATGATATCTTGCGATACGGACGATGTTCGGCAACTGTTTCAGTGTGCCGCTCAGGCAGCCCTTCAAGGAGCTGCTGATACGGTAAATATGAAGGCGAATTTCGGACGGGCCCGCAACTATGGCGAGCGTTCTATCGGTTATGCCGATTCGGGAGCTTCGTCGTGGGCTTGTATGTTTGAATCGTTCGCAAAAGCTTTATAAACCATAAAAGAGAACAACTATGGCAGATGCAGATGGAATGTTAGAAAATAAAGAAAAAGATTTCGGTATCGGAATACCGGTAAAAAATCAAGCCTTCTTTTTGAAGGGGTTGGATAACTGCGATTGGGGGGTGAAGAACCGGATGTCGCGCATCTTTAATCCCAAAACAGGCCGTACCGTGATGTTGGCTTTCGACCACGGATATATTATGGGGCCTACTTCCGGGTTGGAACGGCTGGACCTCTCCATTGTCCCGTTGATTGAGTATGCCGATTCGTTGATGTGTACACGCGGGGCTTTGCGTACGGTGGTACCTCCCGCATCGAACAAACCGGTATGCCTTCGTTTCTCGGCAGGTAGTTCCGTTTTGACAGAGTTGAACAACGAATGTATTTTGGACATACAGGATGCCGTTCGGTTGAATGCCTCCGCGCTCGCCGTGATGGTCTCTGTCGGGGACACATTCGAGGCAAAAACCGTAGAAAACCTGGTACGTACGGCCGATTACGGTTATAAGTACGGTATTCCTACCATGGGTGTAACGGCGGTAGGGAAGCAGATGGCTCGGGATGCACGTTATTTTTCAGCCGCTTCGCGTATTTGTGCCGAAAACGGTGCTACCCTGGTAAAGACCTATTACTGCGACGGGTTTGCCAAAGTGGTGAATTCATGCCCTGTTCCCATTGTCATTGCCGGCGGGAAAAAATTACCCGAAAAAGAGGCGTTGGAGTTGTGCTATAAAGCCATCAGCGAAGGGGCCTCGGGCGTGGATATGGGACGCAATGTCTTTCAAAGCGAAGACCCCGTTGCCATGATACAGGCGGTAAAAGCCGTTGTACATGATCAACTTACTCCCGAACAGGCATTTGAGCTGTTTAACGATTTAAAAAAGAAATAGGATTGCTTGGAGCGGATGATTTCCATTCGCTCCCTTTGGCTTTTCCCGGAAAGAAACTAAAATGAAGCGAGTTTTACTATATGGATTGATTTGTTTAATCTTTTTCCCGTTGGCGACAAAGGCAAAATCCTCGTCGCGCTATCTGTTGATAGGAGGGTCGGGTAATAACCAGGTTTCCATTATAGATAAGACAACCCTGAAAGAGCTGTGGAGTTATCCTTTGGAAGCAGGAACCGAGTGTAACAGCGTCGATGTTACGGCTTCCGGAGAGATTCTGATTGCTTATCGCGGAGGAGCCCGATTGGTGAATCCGGAAAACAATACCGTTGTTTGGGACATAAAAGCTCCCCGGACAAATGAACTCTCCTCGGCATCGGTATTGCCGGGAGGAGGTTTCTTGCTGGCATGGAGCGGACATCCGGCAGAAATCATGGAATTGGATGATACCGGGAAAATTCGGAAAACGATTCCCTTTGATACGGGCATTGATCATTTGCATAGCCAATTCCGGCAGGTAATAAAAAATCGGAAAGGCAATTATCTGATACCCCTGATGGGGAAAGGCCTTTTGGTAGAGATAGACGGCAATGGAAAACAGTTGTCTTCTGTGGAGACAGGGGGGAATCCCTTTTCGGCGCTTGAATTAAAAGATGGAACGATTGTTGTCCCATGTGGAGATGCCCACGTAGTAAAACAATATCGGAAGGGAAAAGAGATAAGATGTTTGAACCAGAACGATATAGAGGACATATCGCTGTTGTTTGTGGCAGAAGTGGCGATGTGTCGGAATGGAAACCTTTTGATTTGCAACTGGTCTGGGCATGAAGCGGACAAAGATCAACCGTTGGTTATAGAGCTCGATGCCGAGAACCGTCCAGTTTGGGTGTTGCCCTCAGGCCGAGGAATCGGTAGTGTCTCTACGGTAAAAGAGCTAACAGAAAAAATATTGAAACAAAAAAATATATTGCATTGATGGGAAAAAAGTTAAAACATTTTTTTGTCTGTTTCCTGTTGTCGATAGGACATTTGTCGGCACAAACAGCAGATGTGGTCGATTATATCAGCCCTATTATAGGAGCCTCTACCTCTACTGAGGCGGGAAAAAGCGGACATGGATTGGGAAAGACATTCCCGGGTTGTGCTACTCCGTTTGGGTTGGTACAGTTGAGTCCGGACACGGAAACTTCCGGCGATAACGGACCAGGCTATTCGTGGCATCATAAAACCATCGAAGGATTCAGTTTTATCCACATGAGCGGTATCGGTTGGTATGGCGATTTCGGGAACTTTCTGGTAACCCCTACCACCGGCCCTTTGCGCGTATGGAAAGGACGGGCAGAGAATCCCGAACAGGGATACCGTTCGCGCTACTCGCACGATACCGAAGTAGCTCAGGCCGGCTACTATGCTGTCCGTTTGGACGATTACGACGTGAAGGTTGAATTGTCGTCTATGCCGCGGGCCGGTATCATGCGCATGACCTATCCCCAAAGCGATACATCCCGCATCCAGATTGATTTGGCCCGCCGTATCGGAGGAACTGCATCTGAACAATACATCCGAAAAGTTGACGACAATACCTTGGTCGGTTGGATGAAATGTACACCCGACGGAGGCGGTTGGGGTCATGGCGACGGCAATGTCAGCTATACCGTCTATTTTTACTGCCAGATCGACCGGCCGTTAAACAATATCGGGATATGGAGTGCCGATATTCCCGAAGATGCCAATCGCCGGGGAGGTGGTGCTGTTAACCGGCCCGAATACCAACAGCTTATAAAAGATGCACGGGTTGAGAGGGGAGTCTCAGAAAAGCAGGGAAAACATATCGGTTTCTTTGTCGAGTTCCCTACATCCGAAGGAGAGCAGGTGTTGTTGAAAAGCGGTATCTCGTTTGTTAGCATAGAGGGGGCCAAGAAGAATCTGGAACACGACATTCCGCATTGGGACTTTGATAAGGTGCGCCAAGAGAATCGTGCCTTGTGGCGTCAGGCCTTGTCCGGAATACGGGTAGACGGGGCTACCGAAAAAGACAAACGTATCTTTTATACGGCCTTGTATCATACGATGATAGATCCTCGCAGTACCAGCGATATAGACGGTAGTTATGTAGGGGCGGACAATAAAATATATAAAACCGAGAATTTTACTTATCGTACTATTTTTAGCGGATGGGATGTATTCCGCAGTCAGTTCCCGTTGCAGACCATCATCAATCCGTCGTTGGTAAACGATGAGATCAATTCGCTCATCAGCATTGCCGAAAAAAGTGGGAAAGGGTATTTCCCCCGTTGGGAGATTATGAACTCCTATTCCGGCTGTATGATAGGGAATCCGGCCGTTTCGGTATTAGTGGATGCCTACAACAAAAACATCCGGAATTACGATACGGAAAAAGCCTATCAATATGCAGTCAATTCAGTAGAAAAGTTCGGGAATGGGACTTTGGGGTATCGTCCCGGGTCTATATCCGAAACGTTGGAGTATGCCTATTTCGATTGGTGTGTAGCCAAACTCTCCGAGTTGATGGGCAAGAAAGAGCAGGCACGTACCTATTATGAAAAATCGAAAAACTACCGGAACATCTGGAACGATGAGGTAGGCTGGTTCAGAGGCCGGAAAGAGGATGGAACCTGGATGAACTGGCGCGACCGGCTGGACCACGGACATTGTTGCGTAGAATCCAATCCCTATCAGCAGGGATGGTTTGTGCCGCACGATGTGTATGGTTTGGTTGAGATCATGGGGAAAGAGAAGTTTGAAGAAGATCTGGTGGCGTTTTTTGACAATGCTCCCGCCGATTTCCTGTGGAACGATTATTACAATCATCCCAACGAACCGGTTCATCAGGTACCGTTTATGTTCAATTACATCGGGAAACCCTATTTGACGCAAAAGTGGACGCGGGCTATTTGCGAGTCGGCGTACGGAGACGATGTGTTGGGATTATGCGGTAACGAAGATGTCGGTCAGATGTCGGCGTGGTATATCCTGGCTTCTATCGGTATCCATCCCGTTTGTCCGGGCGACAACGTATATCTGCTTACCAGCCCGGTATTTTCAAAAGTATCCATCCGGTTAGACAACAATTACTATCCCGGTAAAGAATTTACCGTTGTAGCACATAACAACAGCAAAGAAAACAAATACATACAACAAGTCAAGTTGAATGGTAAAACGTTGAAACGTTCGTGGATAAAACACGAAGAGATTGCAAAGGGAGGGAAACTCGAATTTTTTATGGGACCTCAACCCAATACTTCGTGGGGCAGTCAGCCGAAAAATTATCCCCCTAACTTTAAATAAACAAAACACAAATAACTATATAGACAATGGAAAGACGCAGACAACTTTATTTATTGGCGCTTTGCCTGCTGTTGGCAGGAAGCGCGTGGGCAGTTTCCCCCCAGACGTCGCGGGTCAAAACATGGATAGAGGCGGTGGCGGACTATAAAGCCGGATTGAATAATAACAAGTCTGATTTACCGTATCAAACCGAAGTTGTAAAGGCTCGTTCCCAGGCAAAGAAAATTTCGTTGGATATAACAGGTGTAGAGAACATCATTTTATATACCTGGGGAAGTGAAGATGGCAACGATTTTGACCATGCAGTTTGGGCAGACGCCAGTTTCGTAGCAAAAGACGGATCGTATGTTTGGTTGAACGATATCAAACCTTTGTATAAAAAATCGGGATGGGACGGTATTGATTTGCTGTATGACAAGAATGTGAATGGAAACAAAGTGTCAATCAATGGAAAATCCTATACCCATACCGTATGGGCACACGCACACGGAATGATGATTGTGCCGTTGAATAAAAAATTTGTTCGCTTTGAATCGGAAGTGGGGATTGATGACGTATCCCCCTCGGGAACCGTTATCTTTAAAGTGTTGAATTGTCCGCCACTTGAAACGGTCGAAGCCTTGAAAGCACAATATCCGCAGGAGTTGTCAGATTTTGCCACTTTTGCAGGAACCGATATTTCGTTGTGGCTGATTTCCGATGATGC
>DVNA01000160.1 GCA_018714665.1 Candidatus Gallibacteroides avistercoris
GATAAGATAAATAATAAAGAATAGTAATCACATAAAGTTATCTACCATCATTGTTTTTAGAAAAGGCTATATGGATGTTTCGGATAATCATTTCGGCATATCCGGCAATGCCCAACCTGCACGGTAATGATGCTTAATCAATTCAGCGGCAAATTCCTGTGCATTGATAGGCTCTGTCCAGGTTTTATTGAACGATGGATGTCCGTTATGGATAGTAAATCCGTCCTTTACACATGTCCTCAACGTTTCGTTTTCATCTATATTCGTGAAACGCATATTTTCGCCATCCCATTCCAATGTCTTGTTCAGCCCTTGGAGACGGACTGCCAGTACGCCCATTACCACCATTTCATTAAATGGACCTGCCTCAGAGAAATCAGATTTAACCGGAACACGGTTTTCGGGGCTTTCCTTACATGCACGTACCCAGTCCATTTCATGAGAAGTAGTCACACGACGGCAAACCTTTGGAGCATCAGGCACTCTTCCGGAAAGCAAGAATGGATTTTCTCCATAGCAGCTACAAACCAACGTATCCTTAGTCCCATGGAAAATAGTCAGACCACCGTTTGCCGGCATCAATGGCTTACCTTTCGGAAATCCCTTCGGACGTTCAGGCAACAGACCGCCGTCGTACCAGTGTACTTCCACTTCTGGCATTGAAACTTTCGGCATATTCTCGCGGGCAGGGAAAATCATTTTTACATGCTGTGCCTGAGGAGCACATGCGTTCAACAACAACGTAGAGCTTGCTTCCACTTTGGTAGGATAACCAAGTTTCAAGGCTTTAAAAGGCTGATGCAGGATATTACAAGCCTTATCTCCCAAAGCTCCTGTACCGTAATCCCACCATCCTCGCCAGTTCCAAGGATGATAAATCGAGTTATAGGGATTCAGTTTTGCCGGACCGGTAAAGAGATCCCAGTTCAATGTGTTCGGAATACGTTCTTCTTTCTCAGGTTCATTCAATCCCTGTGGCCAGATAGGGCGGTCTGTCGCACATTCCACCTTCATGACATCACCGATTTCACCGTTCCATACCCATTCGCAGACCAAGTCTGTCCCTTTCCCAGATGCACCCTGGTTTCCCATCTGAGTAACGACACCTGTCGATTTTGCTAATTTGGTCAGCAACCGAGATTCATATACCGAATGGGTCAACGGTTTCTGACAATAGACATGTTTTCCCATTGTCATCGCATCTGCGGTAATGATGGCATGGGTATGATCAGCCGTAGCAATCATGACACCGTCAATCGATTTTCCCATCTCATCAAGCATCTTGCGGTAGTCCCAATATTTTTTCGCATTGGGAAACTCATCGAATACCCCTTTTGCATAATTCCAATCCACATCGCATAATGCAACCAGATTTTCAGTGCGTTTCACGGCATTGATATTACTATGTCCGATACCTCCGATACCGATAGCCGCAATATTCATCTTATCGGACGGTGAAATATGTCCGAAACTTTTACCCAAGATAGAATTAGGAGCAATTGTAAAAGATGCCAAAGTTGCGGCTCCTGTCTTCAAAAACTCTCTTCGAGAAACTTTTACCATAAGATTCAATTTAAAGTTAATACTGTCAATGTTTTTATTTAAAGTGTTTTAAAAGCCCATAACCGTTTGTCATTGTCCTTCTCCGTTGTCTGATTTCTTCGAGTGTGGCATTGTCTCCGATAGCAGGCAAGGTGTGCATCAAGGCATCCTGTAAGAACTTCCAGGCATATCCGGATGCGATTGCCGAATCTCGCATCGGAGGCAAATCCGGAGAAGGTTCCCTTTTAAGAATACGCTGAGCAAACAGGTTACACAATACATCTATATTCTTCCCGCCATAAGGCCTCTCAATCCGTTCAGTACGGGTAACGCCATGCAACTCTACTACAGCTGTCTTAAAATCATGAGTCATTCTGGCTATTCCCTTGGTTCCAATCAAATCGGTATATGAATTGTGCGTCTGGTTTTTAGCCAACTGCCCATATACGAATCCTTGTGTGATATCGAATACGATTCCGTTCTGGAATGTACCATGGCATTGAAGCCACCAAGGGTCTTTATAGTTCCACATTTTCATACCCTGCGCGTGCCAGGTTTCATATTCGCACCCGGCATACCACCGGGCAATATCTACATAATGCATCCCACAATCATGAAAAGCAGGTCCTTCGTATTCGTGACCTTCTCCGGGAGCCAGTCCCGGAGTCATGTGGCAGATACGGATGATGGCCAGTTCTCCGATCTCACCGGACTCGACAAACTGCTTCAACACATGATGATACCATGCATTACGCAAATACAGGTTGACCGTAGCGATAATGGAACTGTTCTCTACCAGTTCTACCGCTTGCCATTCCCTTTCGATGGAATCGGCTATCGGTTTCTCAGCTATCACATGCTTACCGTAACGGACCGCCTTTTCAATCTGAGACAGGCGTTGGTCTGCCAACGTAAACAATCCGACAGCTTGAATAGATTCATCTTCGAAAATATCCTGTTCGTCCGCTATAATCCGTGCTCCTTCCGGAGCCAGACGCTCGGCTTCTTTTCTGACCTCTGGATTCACATCGCAGATGTATGCAATGTTCCATTTCCCACTTTTCTTCATTTCTTCCAGGTAGAATTTCCCCATTCTACCCAATCCGATGACTCCTATTTTTATCCGTGAATCTTTCATAACCTTTTAGATATTAAAAAGTTTAAAGGCTCATTCCTTTGACATGTCTCCTGCCTTTACCAACCGTGCATTCATTTCCCATAACATATAAATAGAAAAAAAGACAGCCATTAGGGAGAACGGATACGAGGACAGAGTAATAATCATCGCAGCTGCCATCAGAAGAATGACAATGGCATACCTCTGGTATTTCTTGAAAAACGTATGGATCAGCAGCTCTAATTTAGAAAACGAAGTGGCCAACAAAAGCAACTCAAACATGATTCCTATCATAAAGGCCAGCATCAAAAAATTATTCATGTATGTATCCGATATTAACTGATTGGTAATGACCGACCCCAATTTATTCGTATACAGAAACCGCAACATCAGAGGAAATACAACAGAATGTCGTACCACATCCCCCCAAAAGGAGATAAATGTACCAAAGATGAATACCCATATCATTTCGATACTGTTTATTCTGTCCTTGAATGTTTTGATTCCCCTGCACCATTCTTCCTGCCGAATAAAAGTAACGCGATAAAAGCAATCAACAGAATCTAGGAAATTCCTATGAAGCCTAAAAATAAGAGTGTATCTCACAACAGCGATAGATTTAAAATTATATTTAAAAAAAGAAGGTCCTCATCATTGACCATATGCTGCAAATATAAACAGAGAGAAAAGAGCACCGTAAAAAGAAATATTTTTGTAGTATCGGCAATACCATAGAATCGATATTACCAGATATTTACAAAACGATATCAGGTATGATTTATAGAAGATTTGGAGATGCTGCTTGCCTCAACCCATAAAAGTCATTATGACAAATCAAACCCAAAGAGACAACCCAAAGAAGAAGAGTTATCTACACTTTTAAATCGAAAAGAATTTGTAAGGTGCTGTTTGTTAATACATTGATGTTCTGCAAGGAAAAAACACTCTACACAAATGGAGTGAAAATCAATTTATTTATAATTTCGTACAATTAAATCTAATTTTATAGTGGCTCATGAAACGCACTGCTATTTTCATCCTATTTGCATGCTGTTGGACCTCGATTTCTTCTAAAACACCCACTAGCAT
>DVNA01000161.1 GCA_018714665.1 Candidatus Gallibacteroides avistercoris
CACTATGGATATACTTGCAGAGATTAAACAACCCATACGCCAAGAATTAGATTTACTAAATAGGGCATTGGCCCAAGAACTGGCATCGACCAATCAACTGTTGAATTCGGTAGTTGACTACTATCTCTCCACCAAAGGGAAACAAATGCGCCCGATATTGGTGCTGCTTGCTGCACGGTTGTTCGGAGAAATCCGAAAAGAGACAATCGATGCAGCCCTATCCATCGAGTTGCTGCACAATGCCAGCCTCATCCACGACGACGTGGTGGATGCTACCTTCCAACGCCGGGGCAAAGAGTCGGTAAATGCCATCTGGGACAATAGAATCGCCGTGCTGGTAGGAGACTTTTTCGTCTCAACGGCATTAAAATGTTCCTTATCAACGAACGATATAGAAATCGTCTCCACGTTATCTCAACTGGGAAGAGATTTGGCCTGGGGAGAAATCGAACAACTCGACAACGCCCGGCGAAAGATTCTCAGCGAAGAGGCCTACTTCGAGGTCATCAACAAAAAAACCGCCTCCCTCTTTGTCGCATGTATGAAAGTTGGTGCCCGTTCATCGGGAAAATCGGACGAACGGATAAAACATATCCTCTCTTTCGGTGAAAAATTAGGAATGTGTTTCCAAATCAAGGATGATATATTCGACTATTTCAACGACCCGGCCATCGGGAAACCCACCGGCAACGACATCCGGGAAGGGAAAGTTACCCTGCCCCTGATATACGCCCTCTCCCAAACGGACGACGCTACCCGAAAGCACTACACCGACCTGCTCGAAAAGATACACCTGACAAACGACGAGATACACTCCCTCATCGAATTTGCCAAAGCAAACGGCGGGATTGAATATGCCGAAAAGGTCATGTACCGGTTTCGGGACGAAGCCCTGCAAACCATCGAAATCTTCAAAGAGTCGCCGGCCTATCTCTCGTTGAAGAATATTTTGCAATACACCATCGAGCGAAAAAAATAGTCCCCCAAACCGCACCTTGATATTTTAAGGAGAATTTTGGTTGAGAGTAAGAAATACTCCGTTCCACATCTTTCATTCATCATAAAGAAAAAGGCGCAATATCAATTAGATATTGCGCCTTTTTGTTGTCTTACTAGGATTCGAACCTAGACAAACAGAACCAAAATCTGTTGTGCTACCATTACACCATAAGACAATCCTGTACTCAGAGGATTCCCTCAAAAGCGATGCAAAGATAGGCACAATCCTTTATACTTCCAAGAAAAAACGTATTATTTTACAAAAAAGCTCTTTCAAGGATTCCTGTTCACTACAATTCACGAATCCAGACGTTCCGGAAACTGATCGGATTTCCGTGATCCTGCAACGAAATGGGGCCGTTCCCATGGGGGAATACCCGCGGGAATCCCACATATTCAGTCGTTCCGATAATCGCTGTATTGTTCTGCAAGATAATGCCGTTTTGCAACACCGTAACACGGGGAGGCGTGCGGTAAGTACCGTCTTTCTTGAAGGTGGGAGCTTCGTAAATAATGTCATATACATTCCATTCCCCGGGTTTGCGCATGGCGTTTACCAACGGACGGGATTGTTTGTATATACTACCGGCCTGTCCGTTTGAATAGGTCTCGTTGTTGTAATTGTCCAGAATCTGAATTTCGTATATGCCTTGCAAAAATACCCCGCTATTGCCGCGGCCCTGGCTTTCGCCCTGTACGTCTTCGGGAACTCTCCATTCGATATGCAGCTGGAAGTCGCCGAACTCCTGTTTGGTACGAATCTCGCCGGTTCCGGGTTTAACGGTAAAAACGCCATCCTTTACAATCCATTCGGGCGCTTCGCCATTGGGCTTTTGCCATTGGTCGAGGTTTTTGCCGTCGAAGAGGATGATAGCATCCGAGGGTGCGGTTGTAGAGCCGGCATCGGTAGCGGTTCCGGGAGTAACAATGGGCGGTTGCGGTTGCCACCATTCGGACATTCCGGGAGACATCGGTTCGGGATCGGGATATTTCTTGTCCTGCGCATGGGCACTGAATGTAACGATTCCTGCGCACAAAACCGTTAGTGCTTGTGAAATGGTCTTTTTCATGATCTTTTGTGATTAGTGTGTTTTTCTGACAACAAATATAGTAATTCCGTCAAAACGGCTATTCCAGAGTTCTCTTTATTTTTAATAAAAAATCTTATATTTGTATCGCATTATAATCAAATTTGTCGGTTATGAAAAGATATATCTGTTTGTTGGTGGGGCTGTTTTGCCTCTTTCATTTCGAGGCGACGAAGGCCTCTGATACCTTTACCGTTTTGCAGTTGAACCTGTGGCACGGAGGAGGAAGGGTTCCCGGCGGACAGCAGGGAATCGTGGATGTATTGACCCAGGTAGATGCAGATGTGGTTTTCCTGTGCGAAATCAGCGGCGGACAACAGTTCGTAGAACAGCTGCTGGACAAATTGAAATCAAGCGGTAAGAACTACTATGGCGAGACCTTGGGCATGGATATCGGTATTTTGAGCAAGTTTAAACCCGACAGTATCCGGAAAGGGAGTCTGGACCCCGCGTCAAATGCCCGGCCCATGCTGAAAATGGTTGCCACCGTCAACGGTCAGCCCGTCTCTTTTTACGCTTGCCACCTGGATTATACGCACTATGAATGTTATATGCCTCGCGGTTACAGCGGGACCAGCTGGAAAAAGATAGAGCAGCCCATCACCGATGAGCAGACGGTACTGGATGCCAACCGGCAATCGTGGCGGGACGAATCCATCCTGGCTTTTCTTCGGGAAGTACAAACAGACATAAAAGAAGGCCGACCGGTCATCATGGGCGGCGACTTCAACGAACCATCCCACCTGGATTGGGGAGAGGATACCAAAAACCTGTGGGACCACAACGGGGCGGTCATCCGTTGGGATTGTTCCCGGATGTTGCAAGAGGCCGGATTGAAAGATACTTACCGACAAAAATATCCTAACGCTGTCAAATATCCAGGATTTACCTTCCCGGCAGGCAACCGGGCCGCGGTGGAGAAAGAGCTCTCTTGGGCCCCCGAAGCGGACGAACGGGATCGGATCGATTTTATCTACTATCACCCCCTGAACCGGGTTCTCTCCTTGAAAAAGATTCAACTGGTGGGGCCTGCCGAGACCGTTATACGGGGAAAAATTGCAGAGAAAGACTCCAAAGACAAGATACTGACCCCGGACTGCGTCTGGCCTTCGGACCACAAAGGTAATCTGGCCACATTCAAAATTCGGGGGAAATAACAAGATGTTTACAACGGAGGGGCGGTATCCCCAACAAAAAGGGTAGCAACAAAAAACAGCCTCCTCTCTCGCCTGAGGAGGTTATGAGTGGTTGGGAGAGAGCAATGCTTGTGCCTGTTCCCGATCTTTTTGCAGCTGTAATTTCAACTCTTCCAGCGAGGCAAACGATCTCTCCGGCCGCATGAAATGGAAAAAATATACTTCTATGTCGCTACCGTAGAGGTCGCCTTGGAAACCGAACAGATGCACCTCTATCGTATAGCGGTCATCATCCTTGACAGTAGGTCTTTTACCGAAATTCAACATCCCGTTGTAACACACGCCATCGTTCGTACGTACCTGTACGGCATACACTCCGGGGCGGGGCAACGCCTTTTCCTGGTCTTCAACCAGTTGGAGATTGGCTGTGGGAAATCCCAACGTGCGTCCTATCCGATGACCTCCTACGATACGTCCTTTCAACCGGTAAGGATACGACAACAGATGCATGGCCTCGCAAACATCGCCCTCTTCGCTGATCAATTTGCGGATACGGGACGAACTGATGGCCTGCCCTTCGGGGGAAAACCGGGCAGCGGGTAAAATCTCCATCCCCAAACATTTCCCGTATGCGACGTATTGTTCAAAGCCCTCGGTCCGGTTGTGACCGAAGCGGTGGTCGTAGCCGATAACCAACGAACGTACCTGAAAATCACGGTATAGACAAGCCAGAAACTGCTCTGCCGACAGCTGCGACAGCTGAGCGGTAAAATCGAGCAGGATGCAGTAGTCGAGGTGTGTGTCCGAGAGCAAGTCCAGCTTTTCCTGCAAGTTGTTGAGCAGACCAAAATGGGAGTCCCGGTTCAGCACTTTGCGCGGATGTTCCCGAAAGGTAACCACTGCCGAAGAGTAGTTCCGGGCACGAGCTTCCGTTACGATCTGCTCGATGAGGTACCGGTGTCCCCGGTGTACTCCGTCGAAAAAACCGATACCGGCAACCAGCGGTCTGTCTCCTGTCTTGTGGCTGTGGGTGATAATCTGCATACGCGTATTATTTCTCATCGAAAATATACCGGAAATCTTCACCTTGCGTTACGACAAAGGTTCTGAATCCCAGCTTTTCTGCCGTTTCGGTATTTTTGCTCGAATCGTCCAGAAACAACGTTTCCGACGGGAGGATACCGGTTTCGGCCACTACCTGTTCAAAAATGGCCGGATCAGGTTTCACCAGCCCCATTTGGTAAGAAAGGAACATCCGGTCGAAATAGTGCTCCATGCTCCACCCCTGTCGGTTGAAGATATGCCGACGCACATAATCCATGATAATGCCGTTGGTATTGCTGAGCAAAAAAATCTGATACCGTTTTTTGAGCTGCAACAGCATATCGAGTGTATAATCGGGCATATCTACCAGAAATGCGATAAAGGCATCGTCTATCTGCCGGTCGGTAACCGGACGGGGTATCTCCCGGCGGATGGCATCCCGAAACTGTTCGGGCGAGATTTGTCCCGATTCCAAATCCAGAAACGGGCCTTTCTGCAAATAATTTCCGATAAACTCTTCTACCCGGTCGTACCCCAGCGCCTTATAGGCGTCGATACAGGCCTGCTTGTTCAGGTTGATCAGTACGCCGCCCATATCGAACATGATTGTTTTGATACCGCTTGTCATTTTCATTCAAAATGGTCGTAATGGATGCAAAATTAAGAAACTTTACCGGAGCGTTAAAATACCAACGACAGATTAACGTTTATTGTCTGCCCCGTGAAACAGGACTTTTTATATTCCGAGTACTTCCCTAAGGAGAAAGGTGGAACGATGTGGTAAAGAATTTCTTTTTCGTCAGAGATTATTGCGTATAAAATTTGCATATTTCGCCGAAATGCTGTAATATTGCACCCGATTTTGGATGACGCAATCCAGAACAGGTCCTATAGCTCAGTTGGTCAGAGCACC
>DVNA01000162.1 GCA_018714665.1 Candidatus Gallibacteroides avistercoris
ATAGATTTTCCGTACACTCTCCGGGTCCGGGGCCAAGGCGTGCAAGTCATCGTAATTTCGATCATCCATGGCCAGAATCATATCAAATCGCTCGAAATCAGAACTCTTTATCTGACGAGAACGATGAGTCAATTCATATCCCCGTCTGCTGGCGTGCATCCGCATACGAGGGTCCGGCAAGTCTCCGGAGTGCCCGCCGTAGGTACCGGCCGAATCCAACTCGACAAACCGCAAACCGGAATCTGCATCCACTATCCGCTGCATAACCGCCTGCGCAGCGGGAGAACGGCAAATATTTCCCAAACAGACAAACAACAACTTTTTCTTTTCTTCCATCTCTCCTTCGTTACAATATGACAAAACAGAGCCGGATAAGTATCTCTTATCCGGCTCTGCCGTATGATTCAATCCATGCGAAAGAATTTTCGCACTTTTGTACTCCATTAGTTATTAACCGGTTCTACCGAAACAAATGAACGATTGTCTTTCTTTTTACGAAATACTACCGTACCATCGATTAAGGCAAACAAGGTATGGTCTTTTCCGATACCTACGTTTTCTCCCGGATGATGAACCGTTCCTCTCTGACGAACAATGATATTTCCGGCTTTGGCAAATTGACCGCCGAATACTTTAACGCCTAATCGCTTACTTTCCGATTCGCGTCCGTTCTTAGAACTACCGACACCTTTCTTATGAGCCATTTTGTTTTGTTTTTAGAGATTAAGCTACTACTTCTTTAATTAACACTTCTGTGAAATTCTGACGGTGGCCGTTACGTTTTCTGTATCCTTTTCTTCTTTTTTTCTTGAAAACGATTACTTTTTCACCACGTACATGCGACAATACTTCGCAAACCACTTTGGCTCCTTCAATTACCGGAGCTCCGACTTTCACTTCGCCGTCTTTGTCAGACAACAACACTTTATCGAACTCAACAGCTGCGCCACGCTCTGCTGCAAGACGATGAACAAACAATTTCTTTCCGGCTTCTGCCTTGAACTGTTGTCCTTGAATTTCTACAATTACGTACATCTGTTTTTTTTATTCATTACAGGTTACCTTCGCCGGGTGGAATGAAACATTCGCTTATTGTACCCGAAACGAAATCAGGGCACAAAATTAATACAATGTTTTTTCTTACACAACTATTCGGATGTTTTTTCTGTCAAAAACTATCCAAAAGCAGAGAGTCTCCCCCAAAAGAGATAATTGATTGTCTAAACAATTATTATGGAGACAATTTTAAATATAATTATTTTTCTTGCAATAATTATATTTACAACTATCTTTGCCGCGTTTTCAAGGAGGGGGATTTTCATAGACAGAGACAATCTCCTGCCTTATTTATTTATCAAAATAACATATATGAAAAGATTATCAGCTGCATTCATCGCACTAACCTTTTCGGCTTCACTCTTGGCCGAAGGGTACCAGGTAAACCTGCAAAGCACCAAACAAACAGCCATGGGACACGTAGGGGCCGCATTAAAACTGGGGGCCGAAAGTATCCATTTCAACCCCGCCGGCATGGTCTTCATGGAAAACAGCATCGACCTCTCTGCCGGAGCCTCTTTTACCTATCCCATAGCCACGTTCACCAGCAACGGCGTTAAATCCGAAACCAACAATCCGGTCAGTACGCCGTTCTTTGCATACGCAGGTTTCAAAATCTACGACAACCTGGCTGCCGGTATCGGGATAAACTCCCCTTACGGGAGTACCCTCAAATGGGGGAAAAATTGGGTAGGAGCAGACGTGATTCAGGACATCGCGCTCCAATCGTTCAACATACAACCTACCTTAGCATACAAGGTATGTGACAAACTGAGCATCGGAGCCGGCATGATGATTGCATTCGGCAACGTAGAGCTCTCCCGGGCCATGCTGCCTGCCGGGACGCTTACGGCCATGGGAATGGGCCCCGAATATGCCGATGTCATTCCCGTATCGGCCACCCTTACCGGAAATTCCAAAATCAGTTTAGGATACAACCTCGGCGTTCTGTACGACCTGACCGAACGAATCTCTTTGGGTGCCTCTTTCCGCTCATGCGTTCGGATGAAGGTCGAAGAGGGGACTGCCCGTCTCGATTATGCCAGCGACGCCATCAAATCGATCATCCAAGCCCTGCCAACTTTCCCACAACTGGATCAGGGTACTTTCTCCGCCGAGATGCCCATGCCGGCCAACCTGAACATCGGTGTATCATACCAGGCCACCGACCGGCTGTTACTTTCGGCAGAAGCACAGACTGTTTTCTGGAAAGCATACGACAAACTGGACATCAACTTTTCTCAGAACGTGTTGAACGGATATAGTCTCAGCGCCCGGAAAGATTACAAGAACGTGGCTGCCTATCGCATTGGAGGCGAATATAACCTGACCGAACGTTTCGATCTGCGGGCAGGGCTCTACTACGACCAATCTCCCATCCGCAAGGAGCTGTATAACCCCGAGACTCCGGGTATGGACAAGATAGGTATTTCAACCGGATTCAGCTTCCGCCCCGTACAAAACCTCTCTGTCGATTTTGCCCTTCTCTATATACAAGGCATCAGCCGCGAGGGAGAATACACCTATACCAACGGGTTGGGACAACCGGCCCAGCTGAACGGACGTTACACCAACATAGCCTTCTCCCCCTCGCTGGGACTATCGTATAAATACTAATCCTTTCTTCTTTAAATTTTTAGACGACAAAAGGGATGTTTCCTATTCAGGATACAGTCCTTTTGCTTTCTCGGACAGACCTCTTTTGCCTCTCTTTTTAATAAACGAAAAAAGGGGAGATACCTTGGACGGCTCCTCCCCTTTTTCCCCTTAATATCTAATTGCGTACTTATTTTTGCAACAACGCCTGTGTATCGGAAGCAATCATCAGCTCTTCGTCCGTGGGAATCACCACCACTTTTACCTGGGAGTCAGGAGCAGACAGATCGGCCTCCTTACCACGCAGCCCATCGTTCAGTTTTTCATCGATCTTCACGCCCATAAATGCCAACGGACGGCAAACAGCTTCACGGGTAGCAAACTGGTTTTCACCCACACCGCCGGTAAAGACAATAATATCTACGCCTCCCAGTGCAGCGGCATAAGCACCGATGTATTTACGGATACGGTAGTTATACATATCCAGCGCCAAAATAGCACGTTTATCGCCACGGGCCACAGCGGCTTCTATTTCACGCATATCCGAGCTGATACCCGATACACCCAAAACGCCGCTTTGTTTGTTCACCAACGTGGAGATGCCTTTTGAGTCGAGCCCCTCTTTATCCATAATAAAAGACAATGCGCCAGCATCCACATCCCCACTACGGGTACCCATGAGCAGTCCCTCTACCGGGGTAAATCCCATGGAGGTATCGACTGATTTTCCATCTTTGATGGCAGCGATGGAACCGCCGTTTCCTATGTGGCAAGTGATGATGCGTTGTTTTTCATACGGAACGCCCAAAAATTCGCAAGCCCGGCGCGACACATACCGATGGCTCGTACCGTGGAACCCGTACCGGCGAACGGCATATTTTTCGTACAAATCATACGGAAGACCGTACATATAGGCATAGGCCGGCATCGTCTGATGGAAGGCCGTATCGAACACAGCCACCTGAGGTACGTCGGGAAGGATAGCCGATATGGCGTTGATTCCTTTCAGGTTGGCAGGATTATGTAACGGAGCCAAATCGTTGCAGGCAACAATCATATCAATAACGCTCTTGTTGATCAATACCGACTCGCTGAATTTTTCTCCTCCGTGTACTACCCGGTGTCCAACAGCATCGATTTCCGTCAGAGACCGAATGGCCCCGTACTCGGGATTGGTCAACGCATTCAGGATAAATGCGATACCGGCAGCATGCTCGTGAATCTCTTTTTCTAAGATTTTTTTCTCTCCGTTGGGCAGGGTCAGTTTCAGGAAAGAATCCTGCATCCCTATTTTTTCTATTCCCCCCTGAGCCAACACCCGAGCCGTTTCCGTCTCAAACAGTTTATATTTGATGGAAGAGCTTCCACAATTCAGAACCAATACTTTCATATAGATACACTTTATTATTGTTGAGATTTTTTGGCAGCTATCGCTTGGTTGGCGGCTATTGCTACCATTTTATATACATCATCGACCGAACATCCGCGCGACAGGTCGTTTACCGGTGCGGCTATTCCCTGCAAAATCGGGCCGATGGCTTCGGCACCGGCCAAACGCTGAACCAGTTTGTAGGCGATATTTCCCGTTTCGAGGGTGGGGAAGACCAAAACGTTTGCCTTTCCGGCCACTTCGCTTCCGGGGGCTTTCGACGAGGCTACCGAAGGCACCAGAGCAGCATCGGCCTGCAACTCGCCGTCAATCTGCAAACTCGGATCCATCTCACGAGCCAATTGAGTTGCCTTTACCACTTTATCCACCATTTCGTGTTTGGCACTGCCTTTGGTTGAGAAGCTCAACATGGCAATACGAGGCTCGAAACCTCCCAAGGCGCGGGCGGTTTGTCCGGTAGAAACGGCTATCTGAGCCAGCTCTTCCGCTGTGGGATTAGGCAATACGGCACAATCGGCAAAAACCATCACACCATTTTCTCCGTACGCCTTATTGGGCATAAACATCAAAAATGCTCCGGAGACAACCTGAATGCCGGGAGCGGTTTTTATAATCTGAAACGCTGGACGCAAAACATTTCCCGTCGTATTCTTGGCCCCGGCAATTTCTCCGTCTGCATCGCCGTTCTTAATCATCAAACAGGCCAGGAACAAAGGATCTTCTCCCAATTTGGTTGCTTGCTCCAACGTCATTCCCTTGCTTTTACGCAAATTCCATAACAATTCGGCATAGAGAGCTTTCTTTTCATGGTTCTTCGGATCTACCAACGTGGCCCGGGAGATATTTCCCAACCCGTGCTGGCGGGCCAGAGCCATTATTTCATCGGGATTACCGAGCAAGACAATATCGGCTACTCCGTCCGCTATCAGGCGGTCTGCCGCCTGTATTGTCCGTTCTTCCGTTCCTTCGGGCAGAACGATACGCTGTTTATTTGCTTGTGCGCGCGACACAATTTGCTTTATTAAATCCATAGTTATATCGGATATTTTAGGTGTTTTCGACGTTACAACATGAAATCTTCGCAAAAATAGAAATAAATTGCCATATAGAGATAGCAATTCGGTATAATTTTATCCTTTAGGAAATATTTTTTCATTTCACTATCGAGCGAGTTCTTAATTCTATCCACAATATATACTGAATCTAAATTACAGTACAGAAAGCCTTTTTTAAAAGTC
>DVNA01000163.1 GCA_018714665.1 Candidatus Gallibacteroides avistercoris
CGGCAAAGATACTGCCTCTTATCTTCCTTTCCAAACTTTTTATGCCTTTTTTTACCTATTGTTTGTAATATGTTTGTAATGCGCTTGAAATTAATTTGTTAAATATACCCCTTTTTACAACAAACGAAAACATAAAGATTTTTACAAAAGAAACGCCCCGAAATATTTCGAGGCGTTTCTGGCTTTTATGGAGATTAAAACGGTAAATCATCGTTAGCTGACATTTCGCCTCCAAAAGGTGCCGGTTCTGGGGTAGAAACGGGCGGCACCGGATTTGCTTGATAGGCTGCCTGCTGTACAGGAGTTCCTTTTTCTATTTTCCACGCTCTTACTTCGGTATACCATCTTCCATTAAACTCACGGCTATCCAAATCAAAACTTACGGTAACCTCTTCGCCCTCTGCAACCGGATATTGTTCAATCCTGTCCCCCCATAAATTGAAACAGACTTTTTTGGGGTATTGTCCTTCGGTCTCTAATATATACTCTTGTTTTTTCCATTCTCCTCCTGCTTTTGTTTGTCCTCCTTGCAAAGGGAGAATCTGTACTATTTTTCCTTTTATTTCCATTTTAACTTGTTTTGTTTGGCTATTCGCAATGCCACAAAGATACGAAAAGTATATGAATCCGGAAACGAAATTTTTTCTATTTTTTTACCGTAAAAAATATCTTTGCAGCTCTTTAATTTTAAGGATAATGCAGAAATAATTTATATTTATAATATATTGGATTGGAGAAATCGAATTATATTTGCAAAATGAATGTTGGGGGCTTGTAAGCCCTCTTGTTGAATGAACTTTATATAATCTACTTTGTATTGAATGGAAAAAGATATTTCTCTATTAAATGCTATTAAAACAGGAATTCAAGAAAAAAAGGGAAAGAAAATAATTACAGCAGATCTGAAAGGTATAGAGGCGGCATCGACCGATTATTTCGTTATTTGCGAGGGAAACTCTTCTACTCAGGTAGATGCCATTGCAGACAATATTTATGATTATGTCCTGAAAAATTTGGGTATCAAACCGTTTGCTTTCGACGGGTATCAAAATGCCCAATGGATTGTTTTAGACTACGGAAACATCTGGGTACATATTTTTCAACCCGAAATTCGGGAATTCTACAATTTGGAAAAATTGTGGAACGATGCCAAATTATCGGAAATCCCGGATGTTGAATAGTATCCCAAGAAAAAACTTAAATTATTACTTCCAGAAAGAGACAAATTATGGACAACAACAAATCAAACAATAATTTACCTCCACAAGGCCCCAATAACAAACGCCCAAAAACTTTTAAGTTCAGCCTTTATTGGTTATACTCAATCATCACCTTTATGTTGATCGGCTTATACATTATGAATGACAATGCCGTATCGAAAGAGGTTAGTTGGTCTGAATTTGAAAAAATCGCCAAAGCGGGAGGGATCAAGGAGATTACGGTATTTTCGAACAAAGATATTGCCGAAGCATCCATTACGGACAGTCTGGTACATAAAGTATTCCCGGAAGAGAATAGATCTGGCCGTGATGCCCGAATATATACAAACATCCCCTCTTCCGACGCTTTTGCCGAAGCAATAAAAGGGTGGCAGGAGTCGTATGGTTTTACGGCACAAGTGAAATACGAAAAAGGTAGCGACCTGTGGAGTATTATCATTTCGATAGGACCGTTCCTTTTATTGATTGTATTTTGGTTTTTCATCATGCGAAAAATGTCAGGAGGCGGTGGTGCCGGCGGTGGTGTATTCAACGTAGGGAAGGCCAAAGCCCAACTCTTTGACAAGGAAGGCAACATTCAGGTAACATTTAAAGATGTGGCAGGTCTGTCGGAAGCCAAACAAGAGGTGGAGGAGATTGTCGAGTTTCTGAAAAATCCGAGCCGATATACCGAATTAGGGGGAAAAATTCCCAAAGGTGCTCTTCTGGTAGGCCCTCCGGGTACGGGAAAAACGTTATTGGCCAAGGCGGTTGCCGGTGAAGCTAATGTTCCGTTCTTTTCATTATCGGGATCCGATTTTGTTGAAATGTTTGTCGGAGTAGGGGCCTCCCGCGTAAGAGACTTGTTCAGACAGGCAAAAGAGAAAGCTCCCTGTATTGTATTTATCGACGAAATCGACGCAGTAGGCCGCGCTCGCGGAAAGAACATCAATATGTCAAACGACGAAAGAGAGAACACGCTCAACCAATTGCTCACCGAGATGGACGGTTTCGGATCAAACAGCGGTGTCATTATCTTGGCGGCAACCAACCGGGCGGACATTCTGGACAAAGCCCTGCTCCGTGCCGGCCGTTTCGACCGACAGATATATGTAGAACTGCCCGATTTGAACGACCGAAAAGAGATATTCAAAGTGCATCTGCTCCATGTAAAGATTGACGAATCGGTTGATGTCGATCTGCTGGCCCGACAAACTCCGGGATTCTCGGGAGCCGACATCGCAAACGTTTGTAACGAAGCGGCCCTGATTGCTGCCCGCAAATCAAAAAAAATGGTTCAAAAGCAAGATTTCATGGATGCCATAGACCGTATTGTGGGAGGATTGGAAAAACGGACGAAGTTGACTACTGCCGAAGAAAAACGCTCCATCGCCATACACGAATCGGGCCATGCTACGCTTAGCTGGTTTTTGGAACATGCCAACCCGTTGGTAAAGGTTACTATCGTACCCCGAGGGAAAGCGTTGGGTGCAGCCTGGTATCTACCGGAAGAACGGCAAATTACGACCAAAGAACAGATGCTCGACGAAATGTGTGCGACGTTGGGAGGACGTGCAGCCGAGGAGGTCTTTATTGGGAAAATCTCTACCGGTGCTGCTAACGACTTGGAACGGGTTACCAAACAGGCATACGCCATGGTGGTCTATTTCGGCATGAGCGATAAACTTCCGAACATCTCATATTACGACTCGACTGGACAAGATTACGGATTTACCAAACCGTATAGCGAAGAAACAGCCAAAAGTATAGATAAAGAGGTTACCGCCATCATCAACCAACAATACGAAAGAGCAAAAGCTATCCTGCGCGAAAAAACCGAGGGTCACGCCAAACTTACCCAGGTCTTGCTTGAACGCGAAGTGATCTTTACAGAAGACCTGGAAACAATTTTCGGGAAACGTCCCTGGATATCCAGGACGGAAGAGATTCTCGAATCAAACAAGACGCAGGAATCTTCTCAAAAAGATTCTTCGGAAGAGGCCGCCAAAAAAACGACAGGTTCTGCTGAAACAAAAGATGAAAAAGACTCTCTTTCGGACATAAAACAAGAAAATCCGAACGAGTAAATGAAAATAAAGAAAAATTCGGTAGAGATAACCTGTTAAGGTTTACGCTCGTTGGGGGGCGGCTTTGCCCTTTGGCATTAGCCGCCCCCCAACCTTTTCAGGATAATAAAAAGCCTCTTTTTTTATTCTAAATTTTCATAACCCGATTTTTTTAAGTACGTTTGTTTCGATTTTTGAAAACACACATTATCAACCTTTATAACAACTTTGCTTTGAAAAATTTAATCATACGAGCTACCACGGGTCTTTTTTTTATAGCGCTGATTTTAGGAGCTATTGTGTATAAGTCATATAGCTTTATGGCATTGTTTACTCTTATCACATTCCTCTCTTTGTTTGAATTCTATCAACTAATACGTGGTAAA
>DVNA01000164.1 GCA_018714665.1 Candidatus Gallibacteroides avistercoris
AGTCAAATAAAACCTGCCTGATTGCAACAAATGTAGCAAAAGGCAAGGGTAGAGACAAATAAAAATTCTGTTTTCTGATTTCGGTCCTGCCTGGCGTCATTTCCTATTATTTAATGTTATACGTTCAAAGAGCGAAAAAAAGAATAATTGTTGAAATGTGGAGGATTGTGTGTAAAGTTTTGGCTTTCCGTATTGTTTATCATAGAAGAGATCGGAGTTCCCTGATTGAGTGAGCAGAATATATCCGGCTTACAGCAGGCCGCTGGGTTAATTAGTGTCAAAATGGGGTAGGCCATAAACCACTCTTTCGTTTGGGTTGTTTCTATCAGAAAGGTTGTAAAAAATTTAAAACAAAACGATTATGGGAAAAAAAGGAGTAGAAATTTTGACATTAAATGTCCCGGAGTTAATCAAAACGTTGAATGCGGCTTTGTCCGAAGAGTGGTTGGCCTACTATCAATACTGGATCGGAGCTCGTGTTTTGAAAGGGCCCATGCACGACGATATAGAAAAAGAGCTGCTCGTACATGCCAATGAAGAGTTGCAACATGCCGAATGGCTGGCTGAACGCATCATACAGTTGGATGGTACGCCCGTTTTGTCGCCCGAAGAGTGGACCCGTCTGGCCACGTGCAAATACGAAGCCCCCGTCGATCCCAACGTAGAGGTCATCCTCAAACAAAATCTGGGGGCCGAACGTTGTGCCATCCAGCGTTACGAGGACTTGGCCAAATTGACTCACGATAAAGATTTTATCACGTTCGATATCGTTACCCGTATTTTGGCCGAAGAACTGGACCACGAAGAGGATATCGAGTCGTGGTTGGAAGATATGAAAGTCTTTTGCGATAAAATATGTCAATGCTAATTGTTTGGAATACGCGAAAATACAAAAGAGGCTTTATACGAAAAAAAAGCCTCTTTTTTTTGATTATACGATAAAAAGTCAGATATTTATGCAACAATAATTAAGACAATGTTGTTTTTATTATGATAAGTAAGATAAATGATACCGGAGATACCACAGATGAAAAATAACGAAGGATGCAGTTGGATACGCAAAGCCGCATATCTGTATATTGACGGTTTTCGGAATATGGGGCGGTTGGGAAAAACCTTGTGGATTATTATTCTGATTAAACTGTTCATCTTCTTTGTGGTGTTGAAGTTGTTCTTTTTCCCGAATTACTTGAATACCCATTTCGAGACGGAACAGGAACGCGCTGATCATGTAACGAACGAGTTGATAGAGATTGTGAATAAAAACAAATAAAAGAGAGAAAATATGGACGATTTAATGTCTGTTGTAGATTGGTCGAGAGGGCAGTTTGCCTTGACGGCTTTGTATCATTGGCTTTTTGTCCCTTTGACATTGGGATTGGGTTTGATTGTCGCCATCATGGAAACAATTTATTACAGAACCAAAGACGAACGTTGGAAACAGATCACCAAGTTCTGGATGACGATTTTCGGGATAAACTTTGCTATCGGGGTTGCCACCGGGATCATTTTGGAGTTTCAATTCGGTACGAACTGGTCCAATTACAGTTGGTTCGTGGGTGATATTTTCGGAGCGCCATTGGCCATTGAGGGGATGATGGCCTTCTTTTTGGAGGCGACATTCCTGGCTATTATGTTTTTCGGATGGAACAAGGTTAGCCCTCGTTTCCACTTGCTGTCATCGTGGCTTACCATTATCGGGGCGTCCTTGTCGGCTTTGTGGATTCTGGTAGCCAACGCGTGGATGCAGCATCCGGTAGGGATGTATTTCGATCCCGACACGGTACGGAACCAGATGGACGATTTTTGGGCCTTGGTATTCTCTCCGGTAGCGACCAACAAGTTTTTCCATGCCGTATCGTCGGGATGGGTTTTGGGGGCAGTTTTCGTAGTGGGTGTCAGTGCGTGGTTTTTACTGAAAAAGAGGGATACGCTTCTTGCTTTGCGTAGTATGAAGGTGGGCGCATGGGTAGGTTTGGCCGGGATTTGTACGGTCATTTACACCGGCGATGGATCGGCCGTACAGGTGTTCCAGAAACAGCCGATGAAGTTGGCTGCCATGGAGGGCGTATATCAAGGATCGACAAAACACGGGTTGGTCCTTTTCGGAATATTGAATCCCGACAAAAAAAGTTATACCGATACCGAGGAACCTTTTTTGTTTGAGGTGAAGATACCCTCCCTGCTCTCCCTGTTGGCCACCCGGCATGTGGACGGATTTGTTCCTGGTATCGACGATCTGATGAAAGGCGGTTTCCCTCAGCTTAATCAGCAAGGAGAGACGATAACAGCTCCATCGGTATATGATAAAATGATGAAAGGACGGATCGCTATACAGGCATTGGCTGATTACAAGGAGGCACAGACCCAAGGAGATTCCTCCATGATGTCCGTCAATCGAAAGATACTGGAAGAAAACTTTCCCTATTTCGGGTACGGTTATGTCGAGTCGCCCGAACAGCTGGTACCCTATGTCCCGTTTGTCTTCTATTCATTCCATATTATGATTCTGTTGGGAGGTTATTTCCTGGTTTTCTTTATCCTGCTGCTTTTCTTGTTGAAAAAAGACCGGTTACAAAATATGAAATGGTTGCTTTGGATTTGTGTCTGGACCATTCCGTTGGGATATCTCTGCTTGGAGTCCGGTTGGGTAGTGGCCGAAGTGGGTCGTCAGCCGTGGGCCATACAAGATATCATGCCCACCTTTGCCGCCATCTCCAAAGTAGGATCGAGCATTGTACAGACAACTTTCTGGATGTTCGCCGCCATATTTACGCTTTTGTTGATTGCCGATGTGGGGATTATGTTGAAACAGATAAAAAAAGGGTTTGATCAAAATAATTAAGATTATGGAACTGACATACGAATTTTTTCAACAATATTGGTGGTTTATAATCTCCCTGTTGGGGGCGTTGCTGGTTTTTCTCCTCTTTGTACAAGGAGGACAGACCTTGCTGAATGTCGTTGCCAAGAACGATGCCGAAGAGACCTTGTTGATAAACTCGTTGGGACGAAAATGGGAATTTACCTTTACTACACTGGTGGTATTCGGAGGGGCCTTTTTTGCCTCGTTCCCGTTGTTTTATTCAACCAGTTTCGGAGGGGCCTATTGGTTGTGGATGGCTATCCTATTCAGTTTTATCATTCAGGCAGTCTCTTACGAGTACCGTTCTAAGCCCGGGAATTTTCTGGGGAAGAAGACTTACGATACATTCTTGAAAATAAACGGCCTGGCTGCAACCGTACTGTTGGGAGTGGCCGTCGGAACCTTTTTTAGCGGTTCGGACTTTGTGGTCAATAAAAACAACATTACCGATGTGGGTATGCCGGTTATATCTACCTGGCAGAATCCGCTTCATGGGTTGGAGGCTATCTTGAACCTGCAAAACCTTTCGCTGGGTCTGGCCGTATTCTTCCTGGCTCGGATACAGGGAGCTCTCTACTTTATAAACAACATTGACAACGACAACATATATCTTCGGAGCAAACGACAGGTGTTGATCAATGCCATCCCGTTTGTGGTATTTTTCCTGCTTTTCCTTGCTTTCATCCTGTGGGGCGAGGGGTATGAATTGAATCGGGATACCGGGAAAATATCGTTGGTGCAATATAAATATTTCTTTAATCTGGTACAGATGTACTGGGTGGGAGTCTTGTTGCTGATTGGCGTAGTCTTGGTGTTGTATGCCATCTTGCGGACGGTTATGCAAAACACATTCCGTTCAGGCATCTGGTTTTCCGGCATCGGGACGATTCTGGTTGTGTTGAGCCTCTTTTTCGTTGCCGGGTATAACCATACGGCATATTATCCCTCTGTGGCCGATATGCAGAGTTCGTTGACCATATACAACAGCTCGTCCAGTCTTTTTACATTAAAGGTGATGAGTGTTGTCTCTATTTTGGTACCTGTTGTGTTGGCTTATATCGCCTATACGTGGCGGATTATGGACAGACATTCCATAACCGAAGAGGAGATGCAGCATGAAAGCGAAAAATATTAGCCCTCTGCCGGTTGTAAAATTAGAAACAATAGCCTACTTTTGTAACAGACAGAGGTAGGCTTTTTTATGGATGATACATATAAAACGATAGCGCGTCTTTCAGAAGGATGGTATAAAGAGAAGATGAGTAAATTTATATCGATAGCCGTCCCGGTAAAGACGGTGGACGAGGTAAAGGCCGCTTTGGAAAAATATCAAAAGGAGTATTACGATGCCCGGCATATCTGTTGGGC
>DVNA01000165.1 GCA_018714665.1 Candidatus Gallibacteroides avistercoris
CTGGAAGAAGACAACGTCGGAGTGGTGCTGTTAAATGCCGGCGATAAAGTAAAAGAGAACTTTACGGTAAAACGTACCGGACACATTGCTTCTATTCCCGTAGGAGAAGGTCTGCTGGGCAGAGTAATCAATACGCTGGGAGAACCTATTGATGGAGCTGGACCCATACAGGGAGAAACCATCGAACTGGCCCTTGAACGGAAAGCTCCTGGGGTAATCTTTCGCCAACCGGTAAACCAACCGTTACAAACCGGTATCAAAGCTATCGACTCGATGATCCCTATCGGTCGGGGACAACGTGAGTTGATTATCGGCGACCGGCAAACAGGAAAAACATCTATCGCTATCGACACGATTATCAATCAACGCGAAAATTTCAAAAATGGAGACCCCGTTTATTGTATATATGTAGCCGTGGGACAGAAAGCCTCTACCGTGGCCACGTTGGTTAATACCTTGCGCGAACACGGGGCAATGGACTACACCGTGGTATTGGCAGCCAATGCATCGGAATCGGCAGCCATGCGCTACTATGCCCCCTTTGCAGGAGCGGCAATC
Source organism: Candidatus Gallibacteroides avistercoris (assembly GCA_018714665.1). Lineage (GTDB taxonomy): Bacteria > Bacteroidota > Bacteroidia > Bacteroidales > CHK158-818 > Gallibacteroides > Gallibacteroides avistercoris. The sequence goes on from DVNA01000165.1 coordinate 559, forward strand.
GGCGAATTTTTCAGAGACAGTGGCCGGCACGCGCTGGTTGTATATGATGACTTGTCCAAACAGGCTGTTGCCTACCGGGAAATTTCATTGATCCTTCGTCGTCCTTCCGGACGTGAAGCCTACCCCGGCGATATCTTTTACCTGCACTCCCGTTTGTTGGAACGCGCTGCCAAAATCATCGCCAACGACGAAGTGGCTGCCACCATGAACGACCTGCCCGAGGTGATGAAACCTTTCATAAAAGGAGGAGGTTCCCTAACAGCTCTTCCTGTCATAGAGACGCAGGCTGGTGACGTGTCGGCATACATCCCTACCAACGTAATCTCTATTACTGACGGACAGATATTCCTGGAAACCAATCTGTTCAACTCCGGTATCCGCCCGGCTATCAACGTGGGTATATCCGTATCACGCGTAGGAGGAAATGCCCAGCTGAAAGCCATGAAGAAGATAGCGGGGACTTTAAAAACAGACCAGGCTCAATTTCGGGAACTCGAATCGTTCACCAAATTCGGTGGAGATATGGACCCGGTTACAGCAATGGTCATCGACAAAGGACGAAAGAATCAGCAAATTCTTATTCAGCCCCAGCACAAACCCATGCCCGTTGAAGAAGAAATTGCCATCATATATTGCGGGACAAAAGGTCTTCTGCAAAAAATTCCGGTTGAAAGTGTCGGCGAATTTGAAAAATTATTCTTGCAAGTATTAAAAACAAAATACTCCCAGGAAGTAATGGACGAACTCCGTGCCGGACATCTGGACGAAAACATCACCCGGAAAATAGAGGAGGTAGCTACTGATATTGCGAACAGATTTAAAGCGTAACCACTATGGCAACCATGTTAGAATTAAAGGGGAGAATCGGTTCGGTCAGCTCGACGCAAAAAATAACCGGTGCCATGAAGATGATTTCATCGGCAAAATTGCAGAAGGCTGAATCGCTCCTGACTCATGCCCGTCCATTCAGAAGCCAACTACAAAATACTATCAACAATCTTCTGTCGACAGGTGAAGGCTATCTTTCGCCTCTGAGCGAAGAACGACCTCTGCACAAGGCAGCAATCGTTATTTTCGGCTCAAACGAAGGACTTTGTGGCGCTTTTAATTCTATGGCATCGGGATTGCTATCGCAAAAGACAACCGAATTAAAGAGACAAGGTGCTTCGTCGGTTACCGTTTATGTGATCGGGAAAAAGATAAAATCGTTTGTATCAAAAATAAAAGGGATAGAATTAGCCGACACCTCCTATTTCTCCTCGCAAAGCGGGGCTGCCAGCATCAAACAGCTGGCCGAAGAGTTGATGTCGAAATTCTTGGGAAAAGAGTACGACCGGGTAGAGGTAATATACTATCGGTTCAAGAGTATCAGTTCCCAGAAACTTACGGATGAGACATTTCTTCCCATCCAAGTAGAAGCCGATGATACCCCGGTGGTAAACAACGATTATATTTTTGAACCCGATAGCAAGACCATTTACCAAACTATCTTGCCGTTGTTTGTGCACGCCACGCTGTACGACGATTGGTTACAGAACCAGACTTCGGAACAGGCTGCCCGAATCATTGCCATGCAAACGGCCAACGACAATGCCAATAAATTGTTGGAAGAATTACAATTGGATTATAATAAACTAAGACAGCAAAACATCACAAATGAATTGCTTGACATCGCAGGCGGTTCGATTAGATAAGATAACCGAGTATTAACCAAGGCCACATACAGGATGTGGTCTCCTAAAATTAGAATTCAAAACAGATTGTTTTTAAATCGTTATTTATGAAAAGTTTAAAAAACTACATCATTTCTTTCGTTCAAGGATTAATCAGCCTGTTGAAAGGGATGCGAGTAACCGGAAAAGAATTTTTTACGCCAAAAGTAACAGAACAATATCCGGAAAACAGGGCGACCTTAAAACCTTTCGACCGATACAGAGGAGAGTTAATCCTTGTATATGATGAAAATAATAACCACAAATGTATCGCCTGCGGTATCTGTCAGCAAAACTGTCCGAACGGGACCATACAAATCGTCTCTTCTAAAATTACGACAGAAGATGGCAAGACCAAAAGAGTGTTGGATAAATATTTATATGATATAGGCAGCTGTACATTTTGCCAGTTATGTGTAACCTCCTGTCCACATAAAGCCCTCGCTTTCGACCAGAAATTTGAACACGCTCTATTTACACGCAGCAAACTGGTAAGACAACTGAACAACCGCACATCTCTAAACGAAGGAAACAGACAATAAAAACAATATGGAACTTATAGCTAATCAAGTTATCTTTTATTTGCTATCGGCAATAATTGTAATTTTTTCAATTCTTACAGTAACTACACGGCGATTGTTACACGCCGCAACATACCTGCTCTTTGTGCTCTTTGCCACAGCCGGTATCTATTTCCAGCTCGATTACCATTTCTTAGGCGCAGTTCAAGTTACCATCTACGCCGGAGGTATTATCGTTCTGTATGTTTTCTCTATCCTGCTCACCTCCCGTGTAGGGGACAAAGCTGAAAGACCGACAGCCCTTAAAATCTGGGGCGGGTTGTTTGCCGCTATCGCCGGAGCAGGTATCACCTTGTATTTAATACTGAGACATCAATTTCCCCCATCGTCCTACCAAGCCGGGGAAATAGACATGAAAGAGATTGGACACGCCTTGATGGGATTTGAAAAGTATCAATACATCCTGCCCTTTGAGGCTGTCAGTATCCTATTATTAGCTTGTATAATCGGTGGCATTATGATTGCCCGTAAAAGATAAAAGTAAAATGGAAATACCTATGATTTTTTATTTGGTGGTAAGTAGTGTCATGTTTTTTGCCGGCGTTTACGGATTTATCGCCCGGAAGAATATGCTGGCCATACTTATCTCGTTGGAATTAATGCTTAATTCGGTAGATTTGAATTTCGTCGTTTTCAACCGGTACCTTTATCCCGAAGCGTTGGAAGGGTTCTTCTTTACGCTATTCTCTATCGGTATATCGGCTGCCGAAACAGCTATTGCCATTGCAATTATCATCAACATATACCGAAACATCAAAAATATCCAGGTTAATCAACTGGACAAGATGAAATTCTAAAAAACCGTATATCATTTAAGTTATGGAATATTGTTCAATTATACTTTTATTGCCGCTCTTCGTATTTTTACTGTTAGGGCTCGCCGGACATAAGATGACGCACCGAACTGCCGGATTGATCGGTACGACCGGATTATTCATTGTGGCGCTCCTCTCCTATTTCACTGCATTTACCTATTTCTCCATGCCTCGCGTGGAGGGAGAGTATCCCACGATTATCCCGTTTAATTTCGTTTGGCTCAATTTTACAGAACATCTTCACATCGACCTCGGATTTCTGGTTGATCCGTTGTCTGTAATGATGCTGGTAGTAGTATCGACCGTATCGCTGATGGTACATATTTACAGTATGGGATATATGCACGGCGAAGTGGGATTTCAACGCTATTACGCATTTCTGTCGCTGTTTACCTTCTCCATGCTGGGGTTGGTAGTTGCTACGAATATCTTCCAGATGTACATTTTCTGGGAATTGGTAGGGGTTTCATCCTATTTGCTTATTGGATTCTACTATACACGCCCGGCCGCTATTGCCGCATCCAAAAAAGCCTTTATCGTTACGCGTTTTGCCGACCTGGGATTTTTAATCGGTATCCTGATCCTATCGTTCTACACCGGGACGTTCGACTTCGGGGAATTAACCGGAAACGGCGGTTCGTTACTCGAATCGACAGGCGGAAAAACGTTCATGGGATTATCCATCGCATCGTGGGCGATGGCCCTCATCTTTATGGGAGGTGCCGGTAAATCGGCTATGTTCCCGCTCCATATCTGGTTGCCCGACGCCATGGAAGGCCCTACACCCGTATCGGCATTGATACACGCCGCAACGATGGTGGTGGCCGGTGTTTACCTGGTAGCCAGGATGTTTCCGGTTTATGTATTCTCGGCTCCCGAGGTGCTTGAATTGGTGGCCTATGTAGGGGCTTTCACCTCTTTATTTGCAGCCGTAATAGCTTGTGTTCAGACCGATATCAAACGGGTATTGGCTTTCTCCACCATCTCTCAAATCGGATTTATGATGGTTTCTTTGGGCGTTGCCAAAATAGGAGACCACGAAGGATTGGGCTATATGGCCTCCATGTTCCACCTGTTTACCCACGCCATGTTTAAAGCCCTCCTGTTCTTGGGTGCCGGTGCCATTATACACGCGGTACATTCAAATGAAATGGAAAATATGGGACAGTTGAGAAAACACCTGCCCATTACGCACCTGACATTCTTGATTGCCTGCCTGGCCATCGCCGGGATACCGCCATTCTCCGGATTTTTCAGTAAAGATGAAATTCTTTCAGCCGTATTCGGATTCAGCCCGTGGCTGTTTATCTGGATGTCTGGTGTAGCCGGATTAACTGCATTTTATATGTTCCGTCTCTACTACCGGATATTCTGGGGTGCCAACACCACATACGAACACACGCCGCACGAAGCTCCGAAGAGCATGACCATCCCCTTGCTCATCTTGGCAGCCATTACATTGGTTGCCGGATTCATTCCTTTCGGACACTTCATTAGCAGCAACGGCCAACCTTACACGATACACTTGAATTGGACGGTAGCTCTCGTGAGTATTATCATCGGGGTATGTGCTATTTTATTGGCCACGTGGTTATACAAAAACGAAAATCCGAAACCTCAGAAACTGGCAACAACATTCAAAAGCCTCTATACGGGAGCTTACCACCGCTTCTACATCGACGAGGTATATATGTTCATTACCAAAAAGATTATTTTCAGATATATATCTACCCCTATCGCCTGGTTTGACCGGCACATTGTGGACGGTACGATGAATATGTTCGCCTCCGTTTCACAAAGCGTATCTTACCGTATCAGAGGATTGCAATCGGGACAGGTTCAATTCTATGTATGGGTATTTATTATCGGCACATTGCTTATAACCACTTGGGTGTTATTCTTTTAATCTGAAAACATAAAAATATTACATAAAGCGAATTATTATGAATTTCTTATCTTTATTCGTACTTGTTCCCATACTGATGATGATCGGGCTGGCCCTTGCCAAAGGGATGAAACAGATCCGGTTCGTATCGGTTCTCGGTTCAGCCATACAATTGGTACTTGCCATCGGATTGGTATTTCTCTACCTGAACGAACGTGCCTCCGGCAATATGGAGGAGATGTTGTTCCAAGCCAGCACCTTGTGGTATGCCCCCCTTAATATACATTATGCCGTAGGGGTGGACGGAATTTCGGTGGCTATGATTTTATTGACGACGATTGTCGTATTTGCCGGAATCTTCGCCTCGTGGAAGATGGACCCGCTACCCAAAGAATTTTTCCTTTGGCTGGTATTGCTCTCCATCGGCGTTTACGGCTTCTTTATCTCGATAGATCTCTTTACAATGTTCATGTTCTACGAAATAGCGCTGATCCCGATGTACCTGTTGATCGGCGTATGGGGTAGCGGACGGAAAGAGTATTCGGCCATGAAACTGACGCTCATGTTGATGGGTGGGTCTGCTTTCCTGATGGTGGGAATCTTCGGAATCTATTTCCATTCCTCTCCCGAGGGTGCCTATACGATGAACCTGCTGGAAATAGCCAAAACCTCTATCCCGGTAGATGCCCAGATGTGGATATTCCCCTTAACATTTGTAGGATTCGGGGTTTTGGGTGCCATGTTCCCGTTCCATACATGGTCTCCCGATGGGCACGCTTCCGCGCCTACGGCCGTATCGATGCTCCATGCCGGCGTATTGATGAAATTGGGGGGATACGGATGCTTCCGAGTTGCCATCTACCTGATGCCCGAGGCTGCCAACCAACTGGCGTGGATATTCTTAATCCTGACCGGTATATCGGTTGTATATGGAGCTTACAGCGCCATTGTACAAACCGACCTGAAATACATCAACGCATACTCGTCTGTTAGCCACTGCGGGCTGGTATTGTTTGCCATCCTGATGTTGAACCAGACAGCACTGACCGGGGCCGTACTGCAAATGCTCTCGCACGGGTTGATGACGGCTCTCTTCTTTGCACTGATCGGTATGATATACTCTCGTACACATACACGTAACATCATGGAGATGGGCGGCTTGATGAAGATTATGCCTTTCTTGTCCGTATGTTATGTCATCGCAGGTCTCGCTTCGCTGGGATTGCCCGGATTAAGCGGATTTGTCGCTGAGATGACTATCTTCGTGGGTTCGTTCGAACATACCGATATATTCCACCGTGTATTCACGATCATTGCATGTACCTCGATTGTCATAACAGCCGTATATATCTTACGTGTTGTAGGGAAATTGCTTTACGGAGAAGTACAAGACAAACATCATTTGGCACTGACCGATGCAACCTGGTTTGAACGGTTGTCTGCCATTACCCTGATTGTGGCCGTTGCCGGATTGGGGTTAGCTCCGTCATGGATTGCCGATATGATCAGCCAAAGTTTTAATTCACTCATAGAACGCTTATAATTAAAGTATATATATGGATTATTCAAATTTCTTAATGCTACGCGAAGAATTATCGCTGCTGGTAGTCATTATCCTACTGTTTTTTTACGATACTTTCGGCTCGGCCAAAAGCCTGCGATATTTCTCGGGTACGGCATGTGTGCTTTTAACCGCACATATCATTTATACTTTTATTCCTTCTGAAAATTGTAGTGCTTTCGGCGGTATGTATTACGGAGGCCCGATTCTGTCGGTAGTTAAAACCATATTGAGTATTGGTACCTTGTTGGTATTCTTACAAAGCAACTATTGGCTGAACCACAGCGACAACGTAATACGAAGGGGCGAATTCTATATTCTAACCCTATGTACCTTATTCGGTATGTACCTGATGGTATCGGCCGGAAACTTCCTGCTGTTCTACATCGGTCTGGAAACCGCTTCATTGCCTATTGCTGCACTAGTCGCTTTTGAAAAATATAAACACAACTCATACGAAGCTGCCGCTAAATATATTTTCACAGCCGTATTCTCATCGGCTATCATGCTGTTCGGGCTCTCGTTCATATACGGAACAACCGGGTCGTTCTATTTTGACGACATCAGTGCCGACATGGTAAACAACCCCTTGCAGATTATGGCCATGATCTTCTTCTTCTCCGGAGTAGGATTCAAAATCTCATTGGTACCATTCCACTTATGGACGGCAGACGTATATCAAGGTGCCCCGACACAGGTTACCTCGTATCTTTCGGTAATATCGAAAGCAGCTGCGTCATTTGCCTTGATGGTTATCCTGTTCAAAGTATTCGGAGGGATGGCCCTCATCTGGCAAAATATCTTATACGGAATCATCATCGTAACGATTACAATAGCCAACTTGTTTGCTATCCGCCAAAAGAATATGAAACGATTCCTGGCATTCTCCTCTATCTCACAAGCAGGATATGTCATGCTGGGGGTTATTGCCGGATCGGCTTTGGGGATGACTTCGGCCGTTTACTATTTGTTAGTGTATATCTTCTCCAATCTGGCAGCGTTCGGTGTAATTGCCGTTATTGAAAACAAAACGGGAAAAGTGGAAATGGACGACTACAACGGATTGTACCAAACAAATCCGAAATTGAGCCTAGTTATGATGCTGGCCATGTTCTCGTTAGCCGGAATCCCCCCGTTCGCCGGATTTTTCAGCAAGTTCTTCATTTTTGCTTCGGCTGCCCGCGAAGGATTTTACGTATTGGTATTGATAGCCCTTATCAATACAATCATCTCTTTGTACTACTATCTACTGGTAGTAAAGGCTATGTTCATCAATAAAAACGAAACTCCCATCGCAACGTTGAAATCTGACGGATCCAATAAATTAGAACTCTGTATCTGCGTTGCCGCCATCCTGGCTGTGGGTATAATTAGTGCGATATACGACGAAATCTCTCTCCTTAGTTTCGGTATTTAAACATATAGCATACATCAAAAACAAGGTTGCCGATGATTTGGGCAACCTTGTTTTTTTACATCCTACCATAAAAGAACAGCAATAACATAAAGACATCTCTATCTGAGAGAAACAGAAAACTTTAAGATGTATTAAAAAAGTATATGTTTTTGCATTTTTTTGTAACTTCGGAACTCAAAAAGACACACATACATGGATTTAGAAGCCTTCCACTTATTTCTTTGGGTCATGAGCGGTATAGCCCTCGTGGTTTTTATAGCACTTTATTTCGTAGAAGCCGGTTACGGTATGTTATTCAACTCCCGCTGGGGCAAGGCCATACCCAACAAAATAGCCTGGATGGTGATGGAGGCTCCTGTCTTTATTGTTATGACGGTTTTATGGTATCTGTCAGACAGACGGACAGAGACAGTTCCCTGCATTATCTTTTTATTTTTTCAGTTACACTACTTCCAACGATCGTTTATTTTCCCGTTCTTAATGAAAGGAAAAAGCAAAATGCCCGTAGGCATCATGCTGATGGGGGTCGTATTCAATATCCTGAACGGATATATGCAGGGGGAATGGATATTTTACCTGTCGCCAAAGGATCTCTACTCGATCCAATGGCTTACTACCCCTCAGTTTATCATCGGAACAATCGTGTTCTTTACCGGGATGTTTATCAACATTCACTCCGACCACATTGTCCGGAACCTCCGCAAACCGGGAGACACCAACCATTATCTGCCCCAAAAGGGGATGTTCCGCTTCGTTACATCGGCCAACTATTTCGGAGAGATTGTGGAATGGGTCGGTTTCGCCATCCTGACGTGGTCGGCCAGCGGTTGGGTATTTGCCTGGTGGACTTTTGCCAATCTGGTACCCCGCTCGAATGCCATATACAAACGTTACCAAACCATGTTCGGCTCGACAGCCATGGGGAACAAGAAAAGAATTATTCCGTATATTTATTAAAAACAACGCTATATGAATTCATCCATACTCTTTACTCCGGGAAAGATCGGCCCGCTGACATTGCGAAACAGAACTATCAGAGCCGCAGCCTTTGAAGGGATGTGCCCCGGAAATGCTCCTTCCGATATGTTATATGATTATCACCGCTCGGTAGCCGCTGGCGGCATCGGTATGACGACATTGGCTTACGCTTCGGTCGTACAAAGCGGACTCTCTTTCAATCACCAATTGTGGTTGCGTCCGGAAGTGATTCCGGGAGTAAAACGTATCACGGATGCCATTCATCACGAAGGAGCCGCCGCATCCATACAGATAGGCCATTGCGGGAATATGTCGCATCGCAGTATCTGTGGATGTACCCCCATTTCAGCCTCATCGGGATTCAATATCTACTCTCCTACCATCGTCCGGGGTATGAGAAAAGACGAAATTCCGGAGATGGCCCGCTCATACGGGAAAGCGGTACATCTGGCGCGGGAAGCCGGGATGGACGCCGTAGAGATACATGCCGGACACGGATACCTGATCAGCCAGTTCTTATCGCCTTATACCAACCACCGGAAGGACGAATACGGCGGATCGCTCGAAAACCGGATGCGCTTTATGCGGATGGTGATGGACGAGGTGATGAAAGCCGCCGGAAATGATATGGCAGTTTTGGTAAAGATGAATATGCGCGACGGATTTAAAGGGGGTATGGAACTGGATGAGACCCTGGAAGTAGGCCGTACTCTCGAACAGTGCGGTGCTCATGCACTGATCCTCAGCGGAGGGTTTGTCAGCCGTGCCCCGATGTACGTCATGCGCGGGGCCATGCCCATTTATACCATGACCTACTACATGAAGCAACTTTGGCTCCGTTGGGGAGTCAGAATGGCCGGAGGATTCATGGTGCCATCGGTTCCTTTCAAGGAAGCCTATTTTTTAGACGATGCACTCAAATTCCGCCAAGAGATAAAAATACCCTTGGTATATGTAGGCGGCCTGATATCACGCGAAAAAATAGACGAAGTCTTGAACGACGGCTTTGAATTTGTCTCCATGGCACGTGCTCTGCTGAATGAACCGGGATTCGTCAACCGAATGCGGGAAGAGGAACAGGCCCGTTGTTCCTGCGGACATAGCAACTATTGTATAGCCCGTATGTACAGTAAGGAGATGGCTTGTCATAAAAAAATTGACAACCTGCCGAAAAAAATCATCCAAGAAATCGAAAAATTAGAAAATAAATAATGAGAAAAAATTGGGCAATCGTTACAGGTGCCGACGGCGGTATGGGACGAGTGATTACCAAAGCGCTGGTACAAGCCGGATACCCGGTTATCATGGCTTGCAAGGAGCCGAAAAAGGCGGCATACGACATCAAAGCAAAAATAGAAACGATACATAAAGAAGCGATTATTGAGATAGAGCCTATCAATCTGCTCTCCATGCAATCTGTCCGTCAATTCGCCGAACGATTCATCCGCCAAAAAAGAGTCCTGGATTTGTTAATCAACAATGCAGGGGTACTCAGCACAGGATTTGGGATAACTGAAAACGGCTTTGAAAGGACGGTCAGTGTCAATTACGTAGGGCCCTATCTGCTGACACGACTGCTTTTACCGACCATGCAGGCAGGATCGCGTATTGTCAATACGGTCTCGTGTACCTACGCCATCGGTAAAATAGAATCGGAGTTCTTTGAAAAAGGGCGAAACGGCAGCTTCTATCGCATCCCGATTTACGGCAATACGAAATTAGCACTTCTTTTATTTACCCGGGAGTTGGCATCCCGCCTGTGGGAAAAAGGTATTACCGCCAATGCCGCCGACCCTGGTATTGTAAATACCCCGATGATTACCATGCAACAGTGGTTCGACCCCTTGACAGATATACTCTTCCGTCCGTTTATCAAAACGGCCGAACAGGGTGCGGCAACAGCTATTCATCTGGCGTTATCGCCCGAACTGGCATTGGTCTCCGGATGCTGTTATGCTAACTGCAAGCCCAAACATCTGCCCAACAGGATATTGCAACACCCGCAACAAAAAGAGTTGTGGGATAAAACAGAACAACGCATCAAAGAGTTTCTCTCGCCCATAGCGACCGAGTAACCTCTTTACCCCCTACGGATACGCAGCCATCCTCTTTTTGAACAAAGAGGATGGCTGCGTATCTATTTTGTTGGCCTAAAAAAAGTAATTCTGGTTGTTTTTCCCAAGATTCATATACAACAAAGTTTCTCTTTTCCGACTAAATTTGTATCATGAAAATAAACGACAAAAGAGATCTATCTAAAATTCATACCCAAAATTATGCCTAAAAAAGTATTGATTTTATCATCCAGCCCCCGGAAAGGAGGCAACTCCGATACTCTTTGCAATGAATTCATGCGCGGAGCAATCGATGCAGGAAACAACATTGAAAAAATCTGCTTACGTGATAAAAAAATAAACTATTGTACCGGATGCAGCGTTTGCAGCCAATACGGAAAACCTTGTCCTCAAAAGGACGATGCAGCCGAAATTATTGCCAAAATGCTGGACGCGGACGTCATCGTTATGGCAACTCCCGTCTATTTTTACACGATGAGCGCACAAATGAAAACCTTGATTGACCGCTGTTGCAGCCGATATACCGAAATAAAGGACAAAGAGTTCTATTTCATCGTAACAGCTGCTGAAAATGACCGCTCCAAAATGTTACGAACCATAGACACATTTCAAGGATTTCTCGATTGTTTGGAAAATCCTGTTATCAAAGGAACCATCTTCGGGTTGGGGGCTTGGCTTGTAGGAGAGATCAAAAAACATCCGGCCATGCAAGAAGCCTACCAAACGGGACACTCTATTTAAAATCTGAAATTATGACGGCTAAAATCCTTTTAATCGCTATTCTTTTATCCAGTACAACCACATTTACAAGCTGTACAAACAACAAAACACATCAAAAAATGGAAACGGCAACCTTCACCACTGAATGGGACAAAGTATTTTCCCGGAGTAACAAAGTCAATCACAGTAAAGTAACATTCAAAAACCGTTACGGCATCACCTTGGTGGCCGATCTCTATATACCGCAAAACGCCTCCGGAAAACTTCCGGCAATTGCTGTCAGCGGACCATTCGGAGCTGTCAAGGAACAATCGTCAGGCCTTTACGCCCAAACAATGGCCGAACGCGGGTTTCTAACCATCGCTTTCGATCCCTCCTATACAGGAGAAAGCGGCGGTACACCCCGCTATGTAGCTTCGCCAGACATCAACACCGAAGATTTCTGTGCCGCTATCGACTTTCTCTCCATCCGCAACGACGTGGATCCCGAACGGATAGGTATCATCGGCATTTGCGGATGGGGTGGTTTTGCACTGAATGCTGCGGCCATTGATACCCGAATCAAAGCTACGGTTACCGCTACCATGTACGACATGAGCCGTGTCAATGCCAATGGATATTTCGATGCCATGACTCCCGACCAACGCTATGAGTTACGTAAACAACTCAATGCGCAACGGACTCTCGATGCCCAAAACGGCTCGTATGCCCTTGCCGGAGGTGTGGTAGATCCTCTACCCGAGGATGCACCTCAATTTGTAAAAGATTACTACACTTATTACAAAACCTCGCGCGGATATCATCCCCGTTCCCTCAACTCCAACAACGGATGGAATAAAACCTCTTCGCTTTCCTTCATCAATATGCCAATACTGACTTACAGCGACGAGATACGCAGCGCCGTTCTGATGATTCACGGGGAGAATGCCCATTCCCGTTATTTCAGTGAAGATGCATTCAAAAAATTGAAGGGCGATAACAAAGAGTTGCTGATTATTCCCGGAGCCAATCATACCGACTTGTATGACCAGATGGAAATCATCCCGTTCGACAAACTGGAATCGTTCTTCAAAGAGTATCTTAAATAGAGAAAACCGCCCCTCGTTCAAATAAAAAAGTTACGCACGATCCATCTGCTATTCCTAAACAGATAAGGTCGTGCGTATTATTTGTACGAGACTCGTTTATTACGGATAAACCAGATGTAAACGTTTGAACATCTCTATATCTTCTGGTTTCAAACCTGCTTTATCCAGACTTAATGGCCGATTATGATCATTTAAATAGTAGCGGGGTAGAACCGTAAAGAGAGTATCGACTACCGATAACTTCTCATCCCTGTATGGTGTTTCAACCCCGCCGAGCGACAACAACGTATGGAAAACTACCTGGCTCGACATGGCACACTCCCGATGCTGCTCTGCTACGGAAAGTATTTGGGGATACCGGACGATATAGGAATCGGACATCCAGATCACAAAGGGGACGTGTATCTGATAATAATCCGGTACGGGAGAGGAATGGAGAAACAATTTACGATTGTCGTCAAAAAGATCCTCCCCGTGATCCGAAATATAGACCATGGCCGCATCGGCTCCCGTAGCCGAAAGTTTATCGACAATCAATCCCAGAATATAGTCGGTATAATAAATGGTATTGTCAAAAGCATTTACCAAGTTTTGCCGCATCTTGAAACTCACCTCGTCAATATTGTCGGGTTGGTATGGAGCCATTTCGGCCGGGTAACGTTCCCGATAATTAAAATGCGAACCGTATGTATGCAGCACAATAAAAAGTTTCTGGTCTCCTTCTTGTAGTAACCTGTCGAGCAGTTTTACCAACTCCTCATCATACGGATTAAACTTCTCGTCCGTAACATTTTGTTTCAGAAAGAGAGAGATATCCGCCTCTTCTGCAAAAAAATCTATCAACGAACCGTTAGGACGTTGATTGGAGAAAAACACCGTTTTAAATCCTGCTTCCTTGAAAGCGGTTATAACACTTTTCTGGCTATATATAATATCGGCCTGCTCTGCCGAAGCCGCTGACAAAATCAACGGTACACTCTTATGGGTAGCATTTGACTGCGTAAGAACATCTGAAAAGAATACCAGATTGGACATCGTCGAAAGACGGGGTGTCGTATTTCTTTCATAACCGTATAATCCCCAATTCAAAGGACGGGAGGTCTCCCCGACTACCATCACGTAAATCTCCCGACAATCGGCATCGTGGGTCGATTTTGCATGAAATCTGAAATCCTTTGAAGTTTCATGGTAATTTTCCGAGGCAGCCCACCGGATATACGCATACTTCATGTTACGCAAAACATTCACTGGATAAATGTCTCGATATACCCGAAAATCTGGCTCTTTGTGATACGCCCATGCCGTAAAAGCCAATCCTACCAGAAATAGCCCTATTCCGGAAAGAATAGTCCTAACCTGAAAACAGGGAGACAATTTTTCAGAAGAACGAATGGAATAAACAGCCAACACCAATGCCGGGACATAAAGTAGAATCACCCCAATAATCGGCGGAAGAAGTTTATCCAACAACTCCAATATTTCCATAGAATTGGTAGTGCAGACATTCAAAAACATATCAGTGGCAATTATCGATCCGCCAAACAGGTACAACAAAACCAGCTGAAATGCACCTAAGATATGTATCGGTAGCAATATTCCAAAAACGATACCGGGTTTCCGTACAACCGACAAAACCACCGTATACAACGACAAGGGTAATAAAATAAAGGCAGTTACTACAATTGCCGACATGGGTTCCGTACCAAGCAGCAAGAGTGTCGGAACCATCATAACCACCAAGAAATAAAAATAAAGAGTTTTTTGTTTAAACAACCACTCCTTAAACATATTCCTAAAACGCTTCATTTATATTAAAAATAAAACCAGATTGTCCTTTTCCAAATCCATAATCCAGCCGCACATTCACCCGTTTTTTAAACTCCCAACGATATCCCAATCCATAAGCGGGCAAAGTATGCGACCATTTAAAACGATCAAAATTCTGGAACACATTACCTCCCCCTACCCAAACGGCTATCCCGTTTCTTTTCCATATATGTTGGCGAAGTTCTGTCTGTAACTCCACAATGTTATTATCCCGATATTGTCCTTCATAAT
>DVNA01000166.1 GCA_018714665.1 Candidatus Gallibacteroides avistercoris
CGGCAAACTCCACGGTCCCATCACCCGTTACATAAACCGGTGTTCCAGTAGGGGCCGTAAAGTCCATCCCCTCGTGAAAACGGCGGGTCTTGTAAATGGGATCGGTACGCCATCCGTAACCGGATGCGGTACGTTTCAAATCTTTATTGGCAACGGGCTGTATGGCAGGAATACATTTCAACCGATCTTCATGGGTACGTCCCAATTCGACAATCTCATCAAACGATTGAGCCTGGATATAAAGTTGGCGCCGTAACTGATCTATCTTTTTTGCCGTGGAAATAACCAGATCGGCATCCGGCAAAGAGGAAAGATGATTATAACGGTTATCGGCTCCCAATCCGGCACTGCGGGTAGTGGCCGGGATAGGATCGCCTTGCAAAAGAACACGGTAGAGATTGTCGTCCCGCTGCTGAATATCCGAAAGAACCGTCAAGGCCTCATCCAACTGCTTCGACATCAGGTTGTACTGCAAAAGAAGCTCCTCCTGCTCTTTCTTCATCTTCTTTTCCTGCGGTGAGTCGATGAAATAATTCAATCCGGCAAAAATACCCACACCAATCAGAATACCCATAAACAGATGGCGCATGACGGTAAAAATCCGTTCCCACAAAGAGGGATAAACCCGATCATAGTTCAGCGTGGTTGGGTTATATATGTAATATATCTTTTTTCTCATGCGTATATGAGCCTCTTTTTTCCCGGCATCGACCGTCGAAATACGGTATTTTCGGGGAAACTATTAGCATTTTTTCATGCCACAATAGGCGCAAAATTAATATTTTGCGTTATTTTTGCAAATTGTTTTTCAGAATATTAATATTACGGGAAGATATTTTGGATGTTTATCGGATTGGATTCCCGAAAAAATGTAAATTTAACATAAAACAGAATATGCGCACAGCCAAAGAAATCAGACAGTCATTCAAAGACTTTTTTGCAACCAAGGGCCACCAAATTGTTCCTTCGGCTCCTATGGTGGTAAAAGACGACCCTACCCTGATGTTCACCAACGCGGGGATGAACCAGTTCAAAGATATTATCCTGGGTAATACCACAGCCAAGTACAAACGGGTGGCCGACTCCCAAAAATGCCTCCGGGTAAGCGGCAAGCACAACGACTTGGAAGAGGTGGGGCTGGATACCTATCACCATACGATGTTCGAGATGCTGGGCAACTGGTCATTCGGAGACTACTTCAAGAAAGAGGCTATCGAATGGGCCTGGGAATACCTGGTGGATGTACTCAAACTAAGCCCCGACCGGTTATACGCCACTGTATTTGAAGGATATGCCCCCGAAGGGCTGGAACGCGACAACGAAGCAGCCGGATACTGGGAACGGTTCCTGCCAAAAGAACGCATCATCAACGGCAACCGCAAGGATAATTTCTGGGAAATGGGCGACACCGGACCGTGCGGCCCCTGTTCGGAAATCCACATCGACCTGCGAAGTGACCGGGAACGGGCCGAAATCGACGGATTGGAACTGGTCAATAAAAGCCATCCGCAGGTGATAGAGATCTGGAACCTGGTATTCATGCAATACAACCGCAAAGCGGACGGATCGCTCGAAAGCCTACCGGCAAAAGTGATTGACACGGGTATGGGATTTGAACGCCTCTGTATGGCCATACAGGGCAAAACATCCAACTACGACACCGATGTTTTCCAACCCATTATCGCTGCCATCGGGACATTGTGCGGAAAGCGATACGGAGAGTCGGAGCAAAGCGACATTGCCATGCGCGTGATCGCCGACCACATCCGTACCATATCGTTTGCCATCACCGACGGGCAATTGCCCTCGAATGCCAAAGCCGGATATGTCATTCGCCGCATCTTACGCCGGGCTGTCCGCTACGGTTATACATTCTTAGGGCAGAAACAGGCATTCCTGTACAAACTGCTGCCGGCCCTGATCGACACCATGGGTGATGCCTATCCCGAACTGTCGTCACAAAAGACATTGATCGAGAAAGTAATCAAAGAGGAAGAAGAGTCTTTCCTGCGTACGCTGGAAACCGGTATCCGGCTACTCGACAAGGTGATGGCCGATGCCCAGAAAGAGGGGAAAAAGAGAATCAGCGGGGTAGATGCCTTTACCTTGTACGACACCTTCGGATTTCCGCTCGACCTGACAGAACTGATTCTAAAAGAGAACGGCTTGACAGCCGACCTGGAAGAGTTCAATGCCCAGATGCAACAGCAGAAAGAGCGGGCTCGCAATGCCGCCGCCGTCGAAACGGGAGACTGGATCGTGCTCAAAGAGGGAGAGCCTCATTTTATCGGATACGACTTTACCGAATGTGATGCCGAGATACTGCGCTACCGCAAAATAAAACAGAAAAACCAGGAACTGTACCAAATCGTTTTGGACAAAACCCCGTTCTATGCCGAAAGCGGGGGACAAGTAGGCGACAGCGGAGAACTGATCGGTGAAGGAGAAACCATCCGGGTAATCACCACCAAGAAAGAGAACAACTTGGGTGTACACATCACCCAACGCCTGCCTCAGGACGTAACGGCTACGTTCCATGCCGTAATCGACAAAAAAGCCCGTCAGGCAACGGCGTGCAACCATACGGCCACACACCTGTTGCACGAAGCCCTGCGCACCGTACTGGGTACGCACGTAGAACAGAAAGGGTCATTGGTAGGTCCTGACAGCCTGCGGTTTGACTTCTCCCATTTTCAGAAAGTAACCGACGAAGAGGTACGTGAAGTAGAACGACTGGCCAACGAAAAAATCCGCCGGAACGAACCGCTTGAAGAGAACCGCTCCATGCCGATAGCCGAAGCCCGCAAACTGGGCGCCATGGCACTTTTCGGCGAAAAATACGGCGAAGAGGTACGTGTCATCAAATACGGCTCTTCCATCGAGCTTTGCGGAGGTACACACGTTGCCTCTACCGGAAACATCGGGATGGTCAAAATCGTATCCGAAAGTTCCATTGCAGCAGGCATACGACGGATAGAAGCCGTTACCGCAGGAAAGGTCGAAGAGTTGATCAACCTCCAACAGGATATGTTGAAAGAGGTCCGCAGCCTGTTCAACAATGCGCCAAACCTGACCGCAGCCATCCAAAAGGCCATCGAAGAAAATGCCGAATTAAAAAGACAGGCAGAAGAGTTTTTCAAAGAAAAAGTGGCAACCTTGAAGAATCTCCTCATCAAGCAGATGCAGGAACGGTCAGGAATGAAAATCATCCAAACAAGAGCCGAAATCCGGCCCGAAGCAATCAAAGATATTGCATTCCAGTTACGGGGAGAAATCAAAGAACACCTGCTCTTTGTTGCCGGAACGGTCTTTAACGGCAAACCGCTCCTGACGGTTATGCTTAGCGACGATTTGGTGGCTGCGGGATTAAACGCCTCCACGCTGGTTCGCGAAGGGGCCAAACTCATCCACGGAGGTGGTGGAGGGCAACCGCACTTTGCACAAGCTGGCGGGAAAGAGGCGGAAGGTCTCAATGCCGCCATCGACAAAATTATCGAACTGGCAGAAAGATAAGACATCAAACTCTCAATGACGATCGAGGGGCCGTTGTTTAAACAACGGCCCCTCGATCATAAATATACGCTCACGTCTATTTCTTAGCCATACAGAAAAATATAGCCGGTTGAAACGGCAATCCAAACAAGAGTTTTTCTTCTCATATTTGCAAATCCCCCATATTTACTTTAACTTGCCTCTGTTTTACCTTGTGGCATCACAGACAACACAATTCAGATTCAACAAATACCTTCCTGAAACATGAAACATACCAAGCGATTAACCCTGTCATTTATGGCGATGATGATGACCGCATCCGTTTTAGGTCTTCATGTTCCCAAGAACAAAGATGTAGTCGTTAAGGTCAAGGCAGACGGCAAGACCGATGTAAGCGACGCTTTACAAAAAATAATAGACACCAACCCCAATCGTACCATTTATTTCCCCGACGGGATCTATCTGATCAGCAAACCCATTCTAACACCGGCCTCTCCCTCGAAAAGCGTCGCCCTCGAACTCTCCAACTATGCCATTATCAAGGCGGCCGATAACTGGTCCTCCTCAGAAGCGATGATTCGCCTGGGAGGCAAAGATCCGGCCAATGACATTAAAACTCCGGGCAGCAACTACTACCTCGACGGGGGCGTTATCGACGGTAGCGGGATTGCCAAAGGAATCTCAATCGACAACGGCCGCGAAACCGTCGTACGCAACACTGCCATCAAAAATGTCGCGTTGGGTATCCATATCAAACCCGGAACCAATAACGGATCCTCTGACTGCGACATACACAATGTAAATATTGTCGGCAACAACAAACCCGACTGTATCGGCGTATTGGTTGAAGGTTACGACAACACATTTACCAATATGCGAATCGGCGGGGTACATATCGGATTTTGTATTCGTTCAGAGGCCAATACGTTGCGCAACATTCATCCATTGTA
Organism: Candidatus Gallibacteroides avistercoris; assembly: GCA_018714665.1. Classification (GTDB taxonomy): domain Bacteria; phylum Bacteroidota; class Bacteroidia; order Bacteroidales; family CHK158-818; genus Gallibacteroides; species Gallibacteroides avistercoris. Next base: position 4,443 of record DVNA01000166.1, read on the forward strand.
TTACGGATCGGACGACGGATACGAAACCAGTTGCGGATTCCTGGATGAGAGACAAAACAACTGGTACGACTTTTGTTACAGCGACGAGTTTGCTACTGCATTCTACATTAAAAACGGCCGAAGCCTCTACAACAACTGTTACGCTTATTGGTATTCAAAACGCGGGAAAAAACACGTTGTGTTCAAATCAGAAGGAGCCTTTAACTCTGATTTAATGAACATGAATGCAGGTTTCACCCAGCACAATGCCACCACGGAAAACAAAATCCTCGAAACGACAAACGACGGAGGATCGGGTATGATTTTTAACCTGCATATACAGGACAGCCGTGTTGTAACAGACAACTCTCATTTAAAATATATGCGGTAAGAGAATTTTTGTATTTTCCCAAACATCAAACAGAGACAAGTTATGGACAGAAGGACATTTGTAAAAGCAGCCATATCGTCGCCGGTAGCGGTTTCGGCAACTTCCGTAAACAATATTCTGGATAGGGATATTTCGACAAACCAAGGACAAAGCGGTATAGCCATCCGTTTTTTAGGTACGGGGGCTGCCGACTGGAACGGTAAAGACGAACGCGGAGAGATGCGCCGGCTATCAAGTATCCTGATAGAAAAACACATTTTGATTGATCTCACCCCTATTGCCGTCGATATGATTCCTGCCGATGCACATCCCGACACGATTTTTTACACCCATTCGCACGGCGACCACTTCAATTCCATGACAGCTCTACGGGCAGGTATAAAACAGGTTTTCCTCAGCCAAACGTGGTACGATATGGCCGTAAAAATATTTCAAAATGCAGCTACGGAACTGAATTGTCCCATGCCTGAAATCACGCCTCTTCACATCGGGCAGAAAATAAAACTAAGCAATCTGACCATCACCCCTGTCCCTGCCAACCATGCTACTGAGAATATTTTTGAACAGGCTCTTCTTTATCTTATCGAGAAAGACGGAGCCCGGGTATTGTACGCTACCGACACCGGAGGGCTTCCGGCCGTTGCCACACGCATCATCGGCATCGACGCTCATGACCCAAACGGAAAACCTCTAACTGGGCTTATCATGGAAGCGACCATGGGTATGGGCCAGGATACTGATTTCAGGCTTTTTACCCATACCAGCGTAGATGGCGTAATGAGAACCGTCAAAGTATTGGAAAATACAAAACGCTATACCCCTCCACCCGGACAACCGGTCTTTCTTACCCATTTGGCCCGTACGTTACATGGAACACAAGCCGAACTGGATGCCCAACTACCGACTCCCTTAAAGGCAGCCTACGACGGGTTGGAGGTTGTTTTCAAACCGTTATAACCATAATGGAGAGGCTTTAACCTCTCCATTATGTCATTTTGTTATCCGTTGGGCGGTAAAACCGGCTTCTCGCACGGCATCAACAATAGCCTGTTCGGACAGATCGGTGGTTACCGACAACGTTCGGTCCGGACTCTTTAAATCAATAGACCACTGCTCTTCCTTTAAGATGTTGTTCAGCTTGGCTCCTATCTGGGCTACGCATCCACCACATTTGGCGTTGGTTTTAAACTGCATCGTTTTCATCGTTCTATTTTTATAAAATAATTCGTTTCAACCGCAAACTGTTCAGCACCACCGACACGGAACTGAAAGCCATCGCCGCACCGGCAATCATGGGGTTCAGCAAGAACCCGCAAAGGGGAAACAGTATTCCAGCTGCAACCGGAATGGCAATCACATTATATATAAAGGCCCAAAAGAGGTTCCGGCGCATACAAGCTACCGTCTCTTTTGAAAGGACAATCGCTTTGGGAAGGAGGGTTAAATCGGAGGTAATGAGGGTCATCATAGCAACGCTCATCGCCACATCGGTACCTTTCCCCATGGCTACGCTGACATCGGCAACTGCCAATGCCTGCGAATCGTTGATCCCGTCGCCTACCATGGCCACTACACGGCCCTCCTGCTGCAACGAGCGTACATAGTTTTCCTTGTCCGAGGGAAGAGCCGACGCCCGTACCCTGTCTATTCCCGCCTGACGGGCAATGGCTTGTGCCGTCCGTTCATTATCGCCGGTAAGCATACACACCTCTATACCCATCTCTTTGAGCCGGGCAATAGCCTCTACCGACTTCGGCTTAATGGGATCAGAGATGGCCGCCATGACCCATATCTTTTTCGTATCGCCGAACAGGACAATACTTCTGCCCTCTTCCTGCCACTCTTTTATACGCTCTTTCAT
>DVNA01000167.1 GCA_018714665.1 Candidatus Gallibacteroides avistercoris
ATACGGTTACACGATGATGTACCGAGAAACCGGCTTGGAGCGTTATTTGAATCAGGCAAAAGCTATTGCCGACTTTTTAATACATCATCCTAACTTTCCCGAAGATAAAATTCCCTATTGGGATTTCGATGCACCGGACATACCCAATGCCAAACGCGATGCCTCGGCAGCCGCTATCATGGCTTCGGCTTTGATAGAGTTGGGTGGTTTTGTCGATAAGAAACTAAGAAACGAGTATTTGTCGGTTGCCGAGCAACAGCTGATAACCTTGTCTTCCCCTGCATATAGGGCAGAAATAGGGACGAATGCAAACTTCTTGTTGAAACATAGTGTGGGGAATATGCCTTCGAAATCGGAAGTTGATGTGCCGCTTACCTATGCAGATTATTACTATTTGGAGGCATTGGTCCGATACAAGAAATTTGTCTTGGGACAATAGGATAGTATAGGTATAAAAAGAGAAGGGGGATAAACTATATCCCCCTTCTCTTTTTATTACGGTAAGTCAATCGGAAGTATTATCCGATCAATTCAATAACGATTTCTTCGGCTGCTTCATCAAAGGTTACTTTCCCTTCACGAGCCAACCATCCCAATGCGGCATAAATCTCTTTTTCTTTCAATTTAGTCGCTTTTTTGATCTCTTTCAGGGTTAATTTCCCATTACCGTTTAATGCATTCCACACTAACCCGGCGTTGATTCCGATTACTTCGATGTTCATCTTTTTCTCAATTTTAGGTAAAACAATTCTGATTATATAATATATTGTACCTTCTATAATCAAAGATACATATTTTTTAGAAAGGTTTTGTCATAAAAGTATTAAATATTTGTTTCAATTTGTAGATCCCCGTATGATTTGATGCTCGATGTCGTTAGCATCAGCAAATCTTTTCAACAGATTTTCGGTATATATTGTTGTCTCCAAAAGTCCGTTATCTGTTCCATAAGAGTTGATGATAATTAAAATTTTTCGGGTTGCAAGTGTTATTTTTGTTCGTTCCTCATCGCTGGTAGGCGTCCCGATACCGCCTTCGGCATCGCGATAAACGGGTAAACCTTCGATGTTAAGGGGACCTCTTCCTATTCCATGAAACAGTTCTCCGGCCCGGCCAATTCCCAAAGTGAGCTCATCCCCCATAATCTTCTCGGCATCGAATCCTCCAATAGAATAACCGCTGCGTAAAGAAACTAAATTGATTAAATCTACCAGCGTATTGATTCGATATAAACCCAGGTTTCGTACGACGCGTCGGGTCAGTGCTTCGGCTGAGGGACGATAACGGTTAGGGTCTTTCCCCGTTCTCTTGTATGCGTTGCGTGTTGCCAGGATAGAAGGTCGTTGGTTAATCTGTTCAAGGGAAAACATTTGTTTTAGTCGCTCGCACTCTGTTGTTATTTCCTCCCATAACAACAGGTTCTCTTCGCTGTTTGTTACATTTGCACAGATAATGCCGGCTTGAAATTCAGGGCAGACTTGTTTTATTTTATCTGACAGATTGATTTTAAAATACATAAATCTGAAAAAAATGGAAAACGGGAGAGTCTTTTTGATTTGAGAGATATTACATTAAAAAGAGCGATTCAAGATATATAACGGCAATCCCTGCAACATATCCGATAAACGCCAAAAGAGATATGTTTTTTAGATACCAGGCAAAATTGATTTTTTCCAACCCCATCGCTACGACACCGGCAGCTGAGCCGATGATAAGCAAACTACCGCCTACTCCTGCACAATAGGTAAGCAAGAGCCAGAACAGACCATCTTGCATAAATGCCTGCATATAAACCGGATCGGCGCTGGCGGCAATAGTGGCAGCATCCGCTACCGGATACATCCCCATACAGGCGGCAACCAAGGGTACATTGTCAATAATGGATGACAAGACACCTACGACCGAAGCAATAGAGAATACTTCGTGGATGTTTTGATCGAGAAAATTTGCCACATCTCCCAATATTCCGGCACTTTGCAATCCTGCTACGGACATTAATATTCCTAAGAAGAACAAGATGGTAGGCATATCGATACGTTTAAGAACCTTGGAGACCCGATTCTTGGCCGATTCTTCAAAATTGCGTTTCCTGCCGTACATGAATTCCGTAACAATCCACAGAGCTCCGAGCGAGAAGGTAACGCCCACGTATGGAGGAAGTCCTGTAATACTCTTAAATACGGGGACAAACAACAATCCGGCAACCCCGGCAATCAGAATCCCCCGACTGAAACGTTTGCTTATCCCTTGGGGTAAACTCAGGTTTTGTTGAGTATTTCGGACAACAGATGTTTTGTGTTTCTTGATCTGTTTGGCCGCAAAATAGGTGGGAATAACCAAAGATACCAGGCAAGGGAGAATAAGGTATCCTATCAAGTTGAACGTCGTAACATTTCCACGCATCCATAACATGATCGTTGTGATGTCACCGATAGGAGACCAAGCCCCGCCACTGTTGGCCGCAATGATGATGATTCCGGCAAAGAACCACCGTTCTTTGGCATTGGGAATAATACGGCGCAACATCATGACCATAATGATAGTGGTGGTCATGTTATCGAGTACAGCCGACATAAAAAACGTAATAATTGCCAACAGCCAGATTAGTTTGTACTTGTTACGGGTAGTTATCCTGGCAGTGATGATGTGGAAGCCTCCGTGTATGTCGATCAATTCGACAATCGTCATGGCTCCAATCAAAAATATAAGTGTTTCGCACGTGCTCCCTAAATGTTCCAGCAGTTCAACATTGCAATTGGCGTTATTGGAGAGCAAAGCATAAGCCGACCAAATCAGGCCGAACATAAACAAGGAAATACTGGCTTTGTCTGTTTTGATTTTGTGCTCTAACGCGATGCACGCATATCCTAATACAAAAATGATAATTAATAACAGGTTCATACGATACAGTTATGACGAATCTTCTCTATTTTACCAGGTGTTGAGTTTTCCGTTTTCTGGTCTTGTTTGTCCGACTCTGGACCTCAAACGATAATATAAGACGTGTCCGTCTTCTTTTTCGGGCGCAAAGGTACAAAAATTTTGATTTATATAGTATACAATTACAGTTATTAATCTGATATAAAATTGTATATTTGCTTTTCTTGATAAGTACCGGAAAAGTCTTGTCGATACATTGAAAGCATTTTTTCGATAAACTATTTTTTCAATGAAAACAACCTCTATTTTTATTGTAATCCTCTTTTGGGGGCTTTGTGAAAATCTTCTATGCCAACTGTCGAGCGACCAGTGGGCGGCAACCGATGCGTTGGGGCGGCAACTCCCGATGCCCGGCAAAAAATCGACGAAGCGGGACGGGAAATATGTTGCGATGTTTTATTGGACATGGCATACCGAACAACAGGCCAATTATGCCAAGGTGTGTAACATTACCCAGACCTTGAAAAAATATCCCGAAGCGGTGGATGATTACAACCATCCCGCCTGGGGGGCTGAGCTTCAACCCTGTTTTTGGGACGAACCACTTTTTGGCTATTACCGAACCACCGACCCCTGGGTGTTGAGAAAACACGCCGAGATGTTGGCCGATGCCGGGGTGGATGTAGTGTTTTTTGATTGTACCAATGGCAGCTATTTATGGAAATCGTCGTACGATGTGTTGATGCAGGTGTGGAACCGTGCCCGACGGGATGGCGTCCGTGTTCCCAAGATAGCGTTTATGTTACCCTTTGCGCCGATTCCCGAAGCCACCGTTTCAATCAAAAATCTCTACCGCGATATTTATGCGCAGAAACGTTACCCCGACTTATGGTTTTACTGGCAGGGAAAGCCGATTATCATGGCTTATCCGGAAACGGTCGCATCGGATGATGATCCCATCAACCGGGAGATTCGCGAGTTTTTCACATTCCGTCCCGGGCAGCCGGATTATGTAAACGGGCCGTCCAACAATACGCAATGGGCCTGGATGGAGATCTATCCGCAAAACCGGTATGTAACCCGTCCGGACGGTTCGTGTGAACAGGTTGCCGTAAGTACCGCCCAAAATACGTGCGATGCTAATGGCGGACATTGCTATGCCTTTAATTGCGAGGGTGCTTATGGACGCAGTTATACCAAGAAGAACGGACATAGAACGGAACCGGATGCCTATTTGTACGGGTATAATTTTCAGGAGCAGTGGGACCGGGCCATGGAGATCGACCCGGATTTGGTCTTTGTTACGGGGTGGAACGAGTTTATTGCCGGCAAACATCTGAATTGGCCGCCGAACAACCCGCATCATCCGTTCTCATTTCCCGATCAGTATGATTGGGATCGCAGCCGGGACATTGAACCGGTCAAGGCCTGGGGTGACAAGGGAGATGTCTATTATATGCAGTTGGTAGCCAATGTGCGGAGATTCAAAGGAATGGATGCCGTACAACCTGTATCGGACAAACAATCTTTTAAAATAGGAAAATTCAGGGGTTGGGAGACGGTCTTACCCGACTTTAAGCATTACCGAGGAAATACCCTGGTACGGAACCACCCCGGACACGCCGACACTTACTATACAAACCATACCGGACGGAACGATATTGTCCGAGCCAAAGTGGCGCGCGACAACACCTGTCTCTATTTCTATGTGGAGACGGCCGAACCCATTACCTCATCCGAGGGAGCTCGGAACTGGATGTGTCTGTTTATCGATGTCGATCGGGACAAGTCCAGCGGCTGGCAAGGATATGATTTTGTCTTGAACCGGATTTCTCCCGATGGGAAAAAGGCCGTTCTGGAACGGAACCAAGGGAATGGATGGAGCTGGCAAAAAGCGGCCGATGTCGAATATGCCGTAAAAGGAAATCAGATGGAGATCAAAATCAAGAAAAAGCTGCTGGACATCGAAGGCGATACCGTCGATCTGGAATTCAAGTGGAGCGATAACATGCAAGAGGAGGGAAACATCATGGACTTCTATGTAAATGGCGATGTTGCCCCCTCCGGTCGGTTCAATTTTGTATATACCACTCCCCTAAAATAAAGCAGAGGAAACGGTTCACACCAGGGACAGGCAGGCATTCTTGTTCCAACGAGCAGGAAAGATATTATCCGTTCTGTTTGGCCGTAGTACATTCGTCAACCAGAAAGACAATATTTACGTACTCTATGCCCGCGTGTGTACTCAACCCTATTTCGCAGGTACGGCTGTTGGAGTATCCCTCGGTAGCCTTCTCTCTTTTGATCCGTTCTCTCAAACGCCGTAACGCGTATGCGTTTACCTCCGGATTCATAAAGCCTTTGTCTCCCGCAAACCCGCAACAGTTCACCTCTTCGGGACAAACCACTTTCGAGGCACAGCGTGCAGCTACCCGTACAAGGGTCTCTTCCAACCCCATCTTTTTGGTCGAGCAGGTAGCGTGTACAGCCACCGTCGCCTGTTTGGGATGAAAATCCAGCTTGTCGCACAAAAATGTATCGATAAACTCTACCGGCTCGTACAAGGTTAAGTTCGGCATGGTATGGCGCATCCGGTACAGACAGGGGCTTTGGTCGCACAAAATGGGATATAGTCCGTTTTGGCTGGCCTTTATCAGAGCCTTTTCCAACTCTTTGGCCTTTTGGTCAGCCATCTCGTTCAATCCTTTGCTCTCCCAGATAGTACCGCAACAGAGGTTCTCCATCTGTTCGGGGAAAATCACTTCGTATCCGGCTTTCTGCAACAGGTGTATCGTTGTCTCTACGCCGTTTTGGGGGCGTTTGCTGATAACAGCATTCCCCATGGCCTGGTTGATACAGCTGGGGAAGTAAACGACTTTCAGAGCACTCTTTTTACCTCCTTCGATACCTGGTGTTATGCGGAACGGCTTGGGGAAATAGGGCGTCCACAAAGGCGTTTTACCACCCGAGAGCCGGCGTAGCAGGCGGCTTCCCCCGGCCAGAAGAGCTTTTCCCGTACAACGGTAGGCGATATATAAAATGTGTAACCCGTTACGGACGAGATTCTTGGCCGATGCAAAAGAGTTGCCTGCCTGTTGCAGGATGCTGCGGGTAAGCGGTGCAGAGGCCAAATGCTCGGCCCGGAGGGCGTGCGTGATCTCGGCCACGTTTATCTTCATGGGGCATCCCAATGAGCACAATCCGTCGCCGGCACAGGTAACCTCTCCGTTGTAGCGGTATGATTTTTCGAGCTCTTTTACGATGGCCGGATCGGGGTTGGCGGCGATCTCCCGGCGCAGGACAATACGCTGACGCGAGGAGAGCGTCAGTCCGTTGCTCATGCAGTTCGGTTCGCAGAATCCACATTCAATGCATTTATCGGCCTCGTTGTTCAATACCGGAATCTGTTTGAAATTTTTGACATGGCACTGAGGGTCGTCGTTGAAAATGACGCCGGGGTTCAGCAGGTTGTCGGGGTCGAATAACGCTTTTACCTCCTGCATCAGTTTAAACGCTTTCTCTCCCCATTCGTATTGAACGTAGGGAGCCATGTTGCGGCCCGTCCCGTGTTCTGCTTTGAGCGACCCGTCGTATTTTCCTACAACCAGTTCGGCCACATCGTTCATCAGATGTTCGTATCGTTTTACCTCATCCTCCCGGTCGAAACGCTGGTTGAGAATGAAATGATAATTGCCGTCGAGCGCATGGCCGTAGATGGCGCCGTCGGTATAGTGATATTGCTTGATCAGGTTTTGCAAGTCGATGGTTGCCTCCGGAAGCCGTTCCAACGGAAAAGCGACATCCTCTATCAAACAGGTGGTTCCCTTTTCGCGCATACCTCCTACCGAGGGGAATATACCCGAACGGATGTTCCAGTACTGTATCTGTTCTCGCTTGTCTGTGGTGAAGCATGGAGGGAGAATAAACGAAAACGCATCCAAAGCAGGCATTATCTGGTTAATCTGTCTTTTCAATGTATCCGGATCAGCGGCCCGCGTTTCCATCAGTACGGCCGTAACCGTATCCGACTGCAACCGGTTTTGTATTTCATCCGGAAGCAGCTCTGCTACGGCCCTCAACGAGGTTTCGTCGAACAGTTCGGCACATTGTACCGGCAAGGTCTTCAACTTTTGCACCAAACGGCAGGCGTCGGTAATGCAGGGACAATACAACAGGGCCGTAGCCTTGTATGGAAGTTCTGTCTCTGTTTTCAGGGTAGCTTCCGACAAAAAGGCAAGCGTCCCTTCCGATCCTACCAACAGGTGGGTGATGATGTCGAACGGGTCGTCGTGTTCGACAAAGGGTAAAATATTCAGGCCCACCACATTCTTGATGCTGTATTTTTGTTTGATGCGGTGGTAGAGGCGGGTATCTTTCCGTACCCTATCCCGCAGCTCTTCAATCTTTTCGATGAATCCCGGTCGCAGGTTCCGGAACTGCCGGCGCGACTCCTCGTTTCCTGTGTCCAGGATCATTCCGTTTGAAAAAACGATACGGGCCGAGACGATTACTTTATCGCTGTTTGCCGTCGTACTGCAACTCATACCCGAAGCGTTGTTGACGATAATGCCGGCTACCGATGCCGATTTGATGGATGCCGGGTCGGGCGAGAACTTTTTTCCGTATGGACGTAACAGCTGGTTGATCCGTTCGCCCAGGATGGCCGGTTGTACCACAATCGTGTCAGCCTTTTCGTCTGTCCGGAATCCGTTCCAGTCTTTGGAAAGCTGTATCAGGATGGAATGGGTAATCGATTGTCCCGACAGGCTTGTCCCCGAAGCCCGGAATGTTACGGGCAGTTGTAGCCGACTGGCCAGTTTCAGTGCCTCGGAAACCTCCTTTTCGCTCTGGACGTACAAAACTACCTGTGGAA
>DVNA01000168.1 GCA_018714665.1 Candidatus Gallibacteroides avistercoris
TGATATGTAAAGAGCCTATCGGGTTAATTCTGTCAGATTCTGAGGTAGATAGAATGTATTAGTGCGGTCTACGTATACGATTACGGAGTTCAGTTGTTCCTCTTTTCCATCCACTTTAATGATATTGGTAAAGGGTTGTATTTCTATTTTCTTTTTTCCGTTTACGATTAAAGTGGGGTTCCCGTTCTCTTCTGCCGGGATAATTTCGTAATCCATTCCCTTGAATACGTCGTAATGCTTGGCAAACAAGGAGGCAGTCAGGTTGTCGAGCTCTCCGCCAACCCCCAACAAGTTACACAGCAGGTGATTGACTTCGATGTTGTCAATCATTCCTAATTGCAGGTTTTCTTTCGGGTGATAGGCAGCCAAGAACAACTCTTCTGCTGTATGTCCGCTTGTCGTGAATCTGACGGTAGAACGAGCTGTGATAATGTCTGAGATTAATCCGGTTAAAGAATTGTTGTATAGTACATTATCCTCTTTTTTGTCTTTCCGTTGGTCCTTCGGGATGGGGCTTTTGTCGTATCCCTTGCAGTTGTAGAAAGCGTCAATCTCTTTATCGGTTAACCGGATGCCTCCATATTCTTTGAAGATTTCAGGAAGCTCTTCGGCCGGACGGCTGTTTACTATTTTGGCCAGGCCTGCTGCCGTGCGTTTGAAACCGCTCAGGGTTTTGAATAACCGGGTTTTTGAATAGCTGCTTCCTCCCGTGATGGAGGGACCTCCTGTCCCGTGGTCTGGAACAATGATAATGGCTGTTTCTCCGTTTTTCTTGGCAAAATCCAATGCTACGCCGCACGCTTTGTCAAACGCCAGAAAATCGGAAAATAATCCTACCGGATCGTTTCCATGGCCGGCATGATCCACCAGGCTGCCTTCTACCATCAAGAAAAATCCGTTTTCGTTTTTGGAGAGTTTTTCGATAGCTTTTGCGGTCATTTCTGCTAACGACGGTTGTTCTTCGGGGTTCCTGTCGAGGTCGTATTCCATCTCTCCCTTGCCGAACAATGCCCACATTTTATTCCCTTCGTATGAGCGGAATCCTTTCAGGTCGTCTTTGAATACGCCATACCCGTTGTTTTTCAGAAAGTTCTCTCCTTCTTCATTCAAATAGGAGGTGCCTCCGCCTAATACTACATCTACCTTGTTGTGTACCATTTGCGGGGCAATGTTTTTGTAGTTGCCTCTTTGATAGCTGTGCGAGGCACAGTCTGCGGGAGTAGCATGAGGAAATTCGCAAACGAAGACCAATCCGGTAGCTTTGTTCTTTAAGATACGGGATGCTTCCAGTACGGTTGCCAACGGTTGAAACGCCTTGTCGGGATCAACCGGATAAATGTCATCATTCCCGGCACTGTACGGGTGTGTAGAGACAAATCCGGCAATGCTGGGGTATCCTGTCATGTAACAGGAGGTGGTGGGTGCCGAGTCGCCTACGGGGCCGTTTGAACAGAAAGAGCGTACGGTTCCGCAGATATAGGGGTCGATGTTCAAATGCGGCTTGTCCGGATTTCTGTACCATTGACACCAACGTGCCAATGAAACGGTTTGTAACGATGTCCCGTCCGGGATGAGCAGGATGACATTCTTGACGGGTTTTACTTTTTGAATGTCGGTTGCATTTGTTATGCCTACTCCCAAGGAGAATAGCAGTAACAATGAGAGCATCTTTTTCATTGTTGTGATGTTTTTTATTTTAATTGAGATTTTGTGATTCTATTTCTTCGAACATTTTTTTCAGTTCTTCGTCTGTTTCGTACAGTTTTTTCTTGCAAAAGCGTAATAATTCCAGCGAGCGGGAGGTATATTGTTTCAACTCATCGATTTCGCAATCGCTTTGTTGTAGCTTTTCGGCTATCTCTTCTAATTCAGCCATCGCTTGGCGATACGTTTGTCTCTTTTTTTCTGTCATAATCTTTACTTTTCTTTTGGGGGAAATACATCCACAGTTTGTACGGTTATTTCACCTTTATTCAACCAGATGGATAGCTTGTCGCCTGTTGCCAGCTCCTGTGCGCTTTTTACGACCTTGCCATTTTTCAACGTAACCGAGTATCCTCTTTTGAGAATGTTTTCCGGTGAAGAGGCTACAATAAGCCGCTCTGTATTTTCTAACTCTCGTTTCGCGTTCTCGATATACAGGTTGGTGGTATTCCGAATTTTCTGCCAGATATTTTTCCACCTGTATTTCTCTTCTATCAGTCGTTTTTCAGACTTGGCCGGTATATGAACGGCCAATTGTGTGATACGGGAACGTTCTGCCTCTATCTTGTTGCGAATTTTTAGGTTGAGACTTTGTTGCAATCGTTCCAACCGTAGCGTGTCGAGGGTTATTCGCTGTTGTATCAATCGGGATATATCTGATTGATATGCGGTAATCTGTTGTCTCTCCTGCTGTAATCGGTTACTGCACAAAGTTAGTATATTTTTTTGTAACAGTTGTAACGAAACGGTGAATTCTGCTGCTTTCCCGATGAGAAATTCGGCGGCGGCCGTTGGCGTTTTTACCCGCGTATTGGCAACGGCGTCCAATACGGTATCGTCCCGTTCGTGCCCGATTCCGGTAATGACAGGCAGGGGAAATTGTGCCACATGGGCAGCCAGCAGGTAGCTGTCGAAACAGGAGAGTTCGGAGGTGGCGCCTCCTCCGCGTATGATGACGACGGTATCGAAGAGGTCGGCGTATTCGTACACGCGAGAGAGGGCGTTTAAAATTGACCTTTCGGCTTGTTCTCCCTGCATGACGGCCGGGAACAGTACCGTGTAAAATCGATAACCGTGGGGGTTGTGTTGCAGTTGGTTGCAGAAATCGCCGTATCCGGCAGCCGCCGGCGAAGAGATGACGGCAATGCGTTGAGGGGTGGTTGGCCATGTCAACTCCCGGTTCATGTCGATGATGCCTTCGGCCGTAAGCTGGGCGATTATTCTTTTGCGTTGAAGAGCCAGGTCGCCCAACGTATATTCAGGGTTGATGTTGTGTACCGTCAGGCTGTACCCGTATTGCTCGTGGAACGTGGGGCTGACCTCTACCAGTACCTTGATACCGGAGGCGAAGCGTTGTCCGGTGTTGGTCTCAAAATAGGGTTTCAGCAACCGATAGGTGGCAGCCCAGATCATGCCGCGTGCCTTGGCGATGATTTGTCCCGAGCGGGGTGTCTTTTCGATGAATTCGAGGTAACAGTGTCCCGACGGGTTTTCGTGTACTTCGCTTAACTCGGCATGTATCCAATACCGTTGGGGAAAACAGGTCTTTAAGGCCTCTTTCACCAGGTTGTTCATTTCATACAGCGAGAGCGTATCCATCTATTTTTGTGTTTCGAGCTGTCGTTTGGCAGTCAGGTATGCGTTGTAAATATCAGGTATGCCGTATCCTTGCAAGGTGTCGGGGGCGAGCCTGAGAGAACTGTTGTCGCGGATGAGCTGGATGATCTCCTGGGCCGACAGTTGAGGCAATGCCTGCCAGAGACAGGTGGCCAGCCCGGCCATGATGGGAGTGGCAAAGGAGGTGCCGTTGGCACGGGTAACGTTTCCGGCCGGATCGGTCGTGGCAGCAGCTGTTCCCAGTGCGACAATGTCCGGTTTGACGCCTCTTTCGTCCGTATATCCCGCTCCGCTGAATGTGCTGGGTTGCAGTTGGCTGTCGATGGCCCCGACGGTTAGTATGTTTTTTGCATCGCCGGGGATGGTGATGGCGTGCCACTCGCTGGTGTATTCGTTTCCTGCACTGCACAGGATAAGCATCCCTTTCTGAGCTCCTGTTTCGGCCGTCCGGGTGATGAACGATTTGTCGCGTCCCAAGGTGGATTGGGGTTTGCCCAAGGAGCGGATGTCGTACAGGCTGTATCCTAAGGAACTGGTGATGACATCCACGCCCACACTGTCGGCAAATTCGGCGGCAGCCGTCCAGTAATCCTCTTCTACGGGGAACTCGGTGTCGGCATCTTCGCTGCGCAACAGCCAGAAGGTAGCCTCGGGGGCAGTGCCTGTCAATACCCCTTTGTTACGGGCTGCTATGGTGGCCAATACCATGGTGCCGTGTTCATGGGTGAGGAAAAAATCCGACTGAGGCTCTACAAAGTCGTGCGTACCGGCTATCCGGGAGGGGTCTATCGTGTAGTTTACGTCGGCGTATTTGAATCCGGCATCGATAACCGCGATGGTCATTCCTTTGCCTTTGAATCCGGCTTTGTGCAGTTTTTCTCCGTTGTGCAGGGCAATCTGCTGTAATCCGGCACCGTAACGGTTCTTCCGATCTTTTTGCTGTTTTTCTTTTCTGATTTTCCCCGAAGATTTTGGCTTTACCGGTATAACCTCGGGTTTTACCCATACCAACTTGACGCTGTCCACGAAGGGCAGTGCGGTTATTTTTGCCAGGGCCGAGCTGTCGGCAACCGATACGACGGCGGTGTTTTGCCAGCGAGAGGTGGTAACGCATTTTCCTCCCGAGGCTTGTTCGATTTGTGCTATATAGGGGCGATAAACGGGTATGTCAGATATATTTATGGAAATTTTTTGTCTCTCTCTCCGGGCAATGGATTTTGGGGAAAGGAACACTCGCGGATTGTCCAGCCGGTATTCGCCGGTGGGTTTGTCTTTCAGGTATACCCTGAATTTGAGGGTTTCTTCTGCTTGCATCAGGGGGATACAGCAGAGAAAGCAGAGTAAAAAAACGAGTTGTCTCATCTTGTCTTTTATTGTAAATATTTTTTCCATGTGTTGTATGATGCGATAATACCCCCTCCCAATACTTTGTCGCCTTGGTAAAATACGGCCGATTGTCCCGGTGTAACGGCCGATGCCGGTTGGTCGAAACGGACAATCAGGTGATTGACGTCGGCAAACGTAATTTTCCCCGGTTGTCCGAGGCTGCGGTATCGGATGCGAATGTCCAGCGGGTTGGCGGAGAGTAATCCGGGTAGGTCTGGTGTTTGAAACTCTTCCACTACCATTGCCTGACACGCCAGCTCTTCCCGTTTGCCCAACTTGACGGTGTTTTTCTCCGGATTTATTTTGGTTACGAAAACCGGATAGCCCAAGGCGATGTTCAGCCCTTTGCGTTGTCCGATGGTGTACAGAGGATATCCTTTATGTTTGCCGATAGGTTTGCCGGTGTTGTCAATGTAATATCCTTCGTGTACCCGTGTGTCAAAGTCCGGGAGATTTTCTCGCAGGAAATCCCGGTAGTCGCTCTCTACGAAACAGATCTCCATACTCTCTTTTTTTTGTACTTTTTCCTGGAATCCCCGTTGTAGCACATACTCTTTTATCTCTTGTTTGGTCAGTCCTCCCAACGGGAAAACCGTGCGGGAGAGCTCGGCCTGCCCCAACCGCCATAGAAAGTAGGATTGGTCTTTTTTTTCGTCGGCTCCGCAGGCGATGAACAGACGCCCCTTTTCGTCGCTCTCTATCCGGGCGTAATGTCCGGTTGCTACCCGGTCGCATTGCAGCAGGGTAGCCTGTTCGAGCAGGTATTTCCATTTGAAACGGAGGTTGCATAATACGCAGGGGTTGGGGGTACGCCCTTGTAAATATTCGTCGATGAAGTTTTGTACGACCTCTTGTTTGAATGCCTCCCGTACGTCTAATGTATGGTGCTCTATGCCTAACCTTTGGGCTAAACTGCGAGCTTCCAGGATGTGCGATGGCTCGGTCTGTCCCTCTTGGGTAAATTGTGCGCGGGTATCCCACATCCGCATGGTGATGCCTACTACTTCGTATCCCTGTTCTTGCAGCAGCATACAGGCGGCAGAGCTGTCTATCCCTCCGCTCATGCCCACCAATACCCTTTGGGAAGATTCTGTTTTTGTCATGTCGTTTGTCCTCTGATACGACAAAGATAAAAACCTTTTGGCGGAAAGAAAAACAGTAGGGATAAAAAACGGTATAAAATTCTGGAAGGGACAACTTTGTATTGTTTTATTTCCTGTATAATATTTTATAATAGAAAACTTTGTTGATTTTTTATTTTAAAAAGTTTCCAAATTGTTTTATTAAGATATTCTTAATCAGATTTATATATTTTGTTATGGTTATAAAAGTTATATAAAACAGGCAATTATTGTCATTAATATATATTCTTTTTGTATGTTTGTAATCTTGGAAAATAGGGCTTGGATTAAGAAATAACAAACAATAATAAGTAGATAGATATGATTCAGACAGTGGTAAAACGCGATGGACGTATTGTGGGTTTTAATGAAGAGAAGATCATAACAGCCATTCGCAAGGCGATGTTGCATACCGAGAAAGGTGAAGACATGGGGCTGATCCGGCAGATAACAGACCGGATTGTATGTCGAGGTAAAGAGCAGATGAGTGTAGAGGCCATTCAGGATTGTGTGGAGTTGGAGCTGATGAAGAGCAGCCGCAAGGATGTGGCTCAGAAATACATAACCTACCGTAACCAGCGAAGTATAGCCCGGAAGGCGAAAACGCGCGATGTGTTTCTGGAAATCATCGAGACCAAGTCGAACGATGTAACCCGAGAGAATGCCAACATGAATGCCGATACTCCGGCCGGTATGATGATGAAGTTTGCCAGCGAGAGTACCAAACCGTTTGTGGACGATTACCTGTTGAGCGAGCCGGTACGTAATGCCGTCAGTCAGGGATATTTGCATATTCACGACAAAGATTATTATCCTACCAAGAGTCTTACCTGCGTGCAACATCCGTTGGATAAGGTTTTGCAGAACGGCTTTTCGGCCGGACATGGCGAGTCTCGTCCGGCCAAACGGATTGAGACGGCCAGTGTGTTGGGGTGTATTTCGTTAGAGACGGCCCAGAACGAGATGCATGGCGGGCAGGCCATACCGGCATTTGATTTTTACTTAGCCCCCTTCGTACGCAAAAGTTTTATCGAGGAGGTTCGGGTATTGGAGCTGTTGAACGGAGCCGATTATGCTCATTTGTACGACCGGCCGTTGGATGATTTTTTGATTCGTCCTTTGGATGGATTGACTGGCGACGAGCGTATTGTACAACATGCCGTAAACCGGACGGTAGGTCGGGTACATCAGTCGATGGAGGCTTTTATTCACAACATGAATACGATTCATTCGCGAGGAGGAAATCAAGTAGTGTTCAGTTCCATCAATTATGGAACGGATGTTTCGGCAGAGGGACGGTGTGTCATCCGGGAGTTGCTCAACTGTACCTATCAAGGTGTGGGAAATGGTCAAACGGCTATTTTCCCGATACAGATTTGGAAAAAGAAACGGGGGGTAAGCTATTTACCCGGAGACCGGAATTATGATTTGTATCGGTTGGCGTGCCGGGTTACGGCCCGCCGTTTCTTCCCGAATTTTTTGAACCTGGATGCTACGTTCAATCATCACGAAGAGTGGCGGGCTGACGACCCGGAGCGTTATAAATACGAGGTGGCTACCATGGGGTGCCGTACCCGTGTGTTTGAGAACCGTTTCGGCCCGAAGAGCTCTATCGGTCGGGGCAATCTTTCTTTTTCAACGATTAATATTGTACGTCTGGCTATCGAATGTATGGAGATTACCGACGAAAAGGGGCGGATTGAAAAATTCTTTGCCAAGTTGGATGAATTGCTTGAATTGACGGCAAGTCAGTTGCACGAACGGTTTGAATTTCAAAAAACGGCATATGCCAAACAGTTCCCGTTGTTGATGTCGGGGCTGTGGTTGGGAAGCGAAAAATTGCGTCCCGACGATACCATTGCTCCCGTGATCAATCAAGGTACATTGGGAATCGGGTTTATTGGGTTGGCCGAATGTCTGGTGGCACTTGTGGGAAAACACCACGGGGAAGACGAGTCGGCCCAACAGTTGGGATTGCGTATTGTAACCTATATGCGTGATCGCGCCCTCCAATTTTCCGAGCAGTACCAGCACAATTACAGCATATTGGCCACTCCGGCCGAAGGGTTGGCCGGTAAATTTACCCGGAAAGACCGACAGTCGTTCGACGTGTTGCCCGGTATTACCGATCGGGACTATTACACCAATTCCAACCACGTCCCGGTATATTATAAATGTACGGCGCGCCATAAGGCCGGGATAGAAGCTCCTTACCACGATTTGACGCGCGGTGGGCATATATTCTATGTGGAGATGGATGGCGATGCCACCCATAACCCGGAGGCCATTATGGCGGTGGTGGATATGATGGACAAGTTCAATATCGGTTACGGTTCGGTAAACCATAACCGGAATCGTTGTATGCAATGCGGATACGAGAATGCTGCGGCAGAATTGACCACCTGTCCCCAGTGCGGCAGTACCGAGATTGACAAGTTGCAGCGTATAACCGGTTATTTGGTAGGTACGACCCAGCGTTGGAACCGTGCCAAATTGTCGGAACTCAAAGACCGGATTGTCCATGAATAACAATACCATTTTTATATTGGATATTGTCGAAGAAACGGTTGTCGATGGCCCCGGTTTCCGTACAGTGGTTTATGCGGCCGGATGCCCTCATCGGTGCGCCGGATGCCACAACCCTCGTTCGTGGAATATAGAAGCCGGATATCCGATGTCTGTTGCCGATATTCTGGCAAAAATAGAGGCGGACGAATTTGCCCAGGTAACGTTCAGTGGCGGCGATCCGATCTATCAGGTAGAGGCTTTTACGGCATTGGCCCGCCGAATAAAAGAGAAAACCGGGAAAAATATCTGGTGCTATACCGGATGGAGATATGAAAATATTGTACATTCCAAGCGCCTGTCGCAGATATTGCCTTATATCGATGTATTGGTGGATGGCCGGTATGAAGAGTCGTTGCGGGATGAATGGTTGCCGTTCCGGGGAAGTTCCAATCAACGGTTGATAGATGTGCAGGCCTCGTTGTCGTCCGGTGTTGTTGTTTTATTTTCGGAATGTGGAATAAAAAATGTTTTCTGTAAGTAAATTTTTCAAACATCCGCCTTTTTGTTGATAAATGTTATTGGCATTCTGGATATGTTGTGTTATCTTTGAGATCTATTCTCTGTTGTGGCGTAGAAAATCTAATTATCAAAATACACACATACTATGGAACCATCAAAAAGATTGTTGTCGTTGGATACCCTTCGGGGATTCGATATGCTCTTCATTATGGGAGGAGCTGGATTTTTTATTGCGTTGAATGACTTGTTTCCAAACGCTGTATTTGGAGCGATAGCCGGTCAGATGTCTCATGTAGAGTGGCATGGTTTTGCCCATCACGATATGATATTTCCGCTTTTCCTCTTTATTGCCGGTATTTCATTCCCGTTTTCGCTGGCCAATCGCCGGGACAGGGGAGCATCCGAGAAAGATATTTATTTGAATATTATCCGTCGAGGAGTGGTTCTGGTGTTGTTGGGGATGATTTACAACGGATTGTTGCGTTTCGATTTTGAAAACCTTCGTTGGTGTAGTGTGTTGGGCCGTATTGGATTGGGGTGGATGTTTGCTGCCTTGATTTTTTTGAACACGAAAACTCGGACACGAATTATTATATCTGCCGCTATTTTGATATTGTATTGGTTGCTGTTGGCTTTCGTACCGGTTCCCGATGTACCCGCAGGAACAGACCCGTTCTCCAAAGAGGGAAGTTGGGTAGGATATGTAGATCGTATGATAACTCCGGGTAAGCTGTTGTATCCGGGAGTACACGACCCCGAGGGGTTGCTTTCTACGGCACCCGCTATTGTTACTGCGCTGTTGGGGATGTTTGCAGGAGAGATGGTAAGAAAACAAAGTTGGTCAGGTAATAAGAAATCGCTCTATTTGGCTGTTGCCGGTGCCGTATTAACCGTCATTGGGTTATTGTGGAACCTGGTATTTCCTATTAACAAGAATTTGTGGACCAGCTCGTTTGTCTGTTTCGTTGGCGGGTTGTCTTTTCTCTTGTTTGCGTTGTTCTATTATCTGGTCGATGTAAAGGGATGGCGTAAGTGGACAACTTTCTTCGTCGTAATCGGGATGAATTCCATTACCATTTACATGGCGCAGCGTATCGTTAATTTTTCGGGAATCTCCAATTTCTTTTTCGGTGGATTTATCGGATTATTTTCAGAGTCTGCTCAACCATTTGTTAGTTCTATTTGTTATATAGCCACTTGTTGGGTATTCCTATATATATTATATCGTAAGAAGATATTTTTGAAAGTATAACCATGCCCTGTCCTAATGTGGATACAATGAACTGGTAGATAGGAAAAAGGTATACAGAAAATAAAAAGAAGATAAAATTTGATTCGGAATAATTATTTTTTATACCTTTGCAGGGTTTTAACGCTAATGACCATTGGGAAAGTTTGATTTGTATAAGTTGCCCCTGAGTACTTTGTCGTTGGGAACGCATCAGTATGAATATGATCTGGGAAATCAATTCTTTAAAGATATTGATGGAACAGAGGTTCAAAAAGGGAATGTGCACGTACTCCTGACCGTAAAGAATACGGGCGAGATCTTTGAATTGAATTTCGACATATCGGGCGTTGTTCAGATTCCGTGTGACCGGTGTCTGGACGATATGGACTATGAAGTTTCTACGCACGAACACCTTTATGTGAAGTTTGGTAAAGAGTACAGCGAAGAAAACGACGATGTAGTGATTATTCCCGAAGAGGAAGGCGAAATCAATTTAGCATGGTTCTTATACGAATTTATAGCGTTGACAATCCCTTTGAAGCACGTTCACGCTCCGGGAAAATGTAATAAGGCGATGTCTTTCAAGTTGCGCAAACATACGGCCCGCCGGATGGATGACGACGAAGAAGACGATGGCCTGGGAACCGGATTCGAAGACGAGGCAGAAGAGTTGGATGAGGTAGAAAACGAGACCGACCCGCGATGGGACGAGTTGAAAAAAATAATAGATAATAATTAATGTAATAAGAAAATGGCACATCCTAAAAGAAAACAGTCAAAAACAAGAACCGCTAAAAGAAGAACTCATGATAAAGCAGTAGCTCCGACGTTGGCTGTATGCCCGAACTGCGGCGCTTGGCATATTTACCACACGGTATGCGGCGAATGTGGCTATTACAGAGGCAAGTTGGCTATCGAAAAAGAGGCTGCGGTTTAATGTAATATAACCGATATGATGC
>DVNA01000169.1 GCA_018714665.1 Candidatus Gallibacteroides avistercoris
GGCCGGGCTGCTCATCGCCCTGGGTACCTCCCTGAAACTGCCTCTCTCTACCACCTACGTTACCTTCATGGTGGCCATGGGCTCCTCGTTGGCCGACCGGGCCTGGGGCCGCGAAAGCGCCGTATATCGGGTAACCGGTGTTCTCTCGGTGATAGGAGGGTGGTTCGTTACCGCCGGGGTGGCTTTCTTTGCCGGCTCGCTGGCAGCCATCACCATCTACTTCGGGGGAGCCGTAGCCATCGTCCTGCTGATCTGCCTAGCCGTGTTCATCCTGATCCGGAGCCAAATCCTGTATAAAAAGAAACTGGCCAAAAACCAGGAAAACCCGGTCATCTCGCGGCTGATGAACCCGCACAACGGAGAAGAAGCGCTCACCCTCCTGCGGGAATACAGCCGGCAGGAGTTGCAACAGATTCTCCAATTCGCATCCGTATCATACGAAAAGACCGTCGAAGCTTTCATGTCCGAAAACTACCGGGGATTGCGCAAATCGATGAACCACCTGGACGACGAAAAACAGGTACTCAAACAGGTAAAACGCATCGGGACACTGGCCATGAGCCGGCTTGATCCCAACGTAGCGCTCGAAAAGGGACTCTACTACTTCCAGGGGAACGATTTTGCCAGCGAAATCATTTACAGCATCGTCCGCATCTGCGACCCCTGCCTGGAACACATCGACAACAATTTCAACCCGCTGGAACCGGAACAGAAAAAGGAATTCAGCCTCATATCGGCCCAAATAAAGACATTCCTGGACGATTGCAACCACATCGTTACCGAGAACCGATACGACGGTATGGCCGACACGATAGCCCGTTCAAACGTCATCATCAACCAGCTGGCCCTCCTCAAAAAGAACGAGCTCAAACGCATCCAGGGCAGCAGCAGCAACATCAAGATAGGCATGGTCTATCTGACCGTCATACAAGAGGCCCAGAACGTGATGTCGTACGCCGCCAACCTGTTGAAGGTTTCCCGCAAATTCCAGGCAGACAACTGATTCCACACACCAAAAAACTCCCTTATATCGTATAGCAAATATCCCCCGGATATTTGCTATATTTGTAATAATATAGGCATAAAACTATGCCGAGCCTTTCACTATATTGTGTATACAACAAAAACAACCCGACGCATGAAATCACTCCGTTCCATTCTCCTCCTCTGCCTTTTGTCGATTTTCTCCGGGACGACATTCGCCCAGACAGGCGAAGAATCCCGCGAATTATTCTCGACCCCGCTTTTCAAACGGGGCGACAACGGCTATTTTTGCTTCCGCATACCGGCCATTATACGAACCCCAGGCGGGGCATTGCTGGCCTTTGCCGAGGCCCGGAAAAACAGCTGTTCCGATACCGGGAAAATCGATCTGGTGGTACGCCGTTCGGACGATAACGGGAAAAGCTGGGGCGAAATGCGCATCGTTTGGAGCGATAACCAGAACGTCTGCGGCAACCCGGCTCCGGTGGTGGAGCAACAGACGGGCCGCATCCTGCTGCTCTCTACCTGGAACCTGGGGAGCGATACCGAAAAAGAGATTGTCAACGGCACCAGCCAAGACACCCGGCGTGTTTTCGTTCTCTACTCCGACGACGACGGGCAGAGCTGGTCGCGCCCCCGCGAAATCACCTCCGACGTCAAAGCCTCCTCGTGGAGCTGGTACGCCACCGGCCCCTGCCACGCCATACAACTTTACCAAAAACCGTATAAAGGGCGCATCGTGGTACCCACCAACCACAGCCAAGGAAATAAAACCTACTCGCAAGTCATCTACTCCGACGATGCCGGAGAGAGCTGGCAGCTGGGCGGTATCGTCTTTCAACCGGGCGGTAACGAGAGTACCGTAACAGAGCTCCGCAACGGCGACCTGCTGCTCAATATGCGTTGCGTCAACCGGAAAGAGAGCCGCAGCCGGGCCTATGCCATCAGCCACGACGGCGGCGAGAGCTGGGAGCCCATGCAATACGCCCCGGATCTGATTGAACCGGTCTGCCAGGGTAGCATCCTGAACTATTCCCGTTCGGGGAAACCCTCCCGCACGCTGCTCTTCTCCAACCCCTCGTCGGAGACAAAACGCGTCAACATGACCGTTAAACGGAGCACCGACAGCGGGAAATCGTGGGAAGAGGCCGTCTCGGTACATTCCGGCCCGTCGGCCTACTCCGACATGGCCATACTGCCCAACGGCGACGTGGCCCTGCTTTACGAGTGCGGAAAGAAGTCGCCCTACGAAACCATCACCCTGACCATTCTTCCGGCCCGCTATTTTAAGTAACGTACCCGAAACAAACCAAAACCGGTACCCGCGGGGAAAAACAGAAAAGCGTATCTCCGTTTCCGGAAATACGCTCTTTTCTACAAGTCCAGTTATAGAATTTTGCTAAATCATTTCACCTCCCACGTATCGCCGCTCAACAGGTATTCGCGCAGCGTACGTTCCTTTTTCCGGGCTTTTACCGATGCAATCTGGTCGGCCACCTCCTGTTCGTAAGTGGGGGCATCTACCGAACGGATAACGCCCAGGGCCAACGGCAGTTCGTGCCCATCCATCAGGGCCAGCCGCATATGCATGAACATATCGGGTGTAGTGGCATCGTGCGTAAGGATGTCGTCTAAGGTTACGCCGTTTTCGCCAATGGTAACGGCTTTCAACTGCATACCGTCCAGTACCAGCCCCTTGTTGCGGTCTTTACCGAAAATCATCTTTTCGCCCTGTTTGAGCAGGATGGTACGGTCTGCCCGCACCTCTTTGTCGGTTACATACTTGTGGATGTTATCGTTGAATATCACACAGTTTTGAAGGATTTCCACCACCGAGGCTCCTTTGTGTCTGGCTGCCGCTACCATGATATCCTTGGTCGTGGCCAAATCCACGTCGATGGCCCGAGCAAAGAAGTTGCCGCGTGCACCGAACGTCAGCTCGGCCGGGATAAAGGGTTCTTCTACCGTCCCGTAGGGGGATGATTTGGTAATGGCACCCTTGTCGGAGGTGGGGGAGTACTGTCCCTTGGTCAACCCGTATATCTTGTTGTTGAGCAACAGGATGTTCAGGTCGATATTCCGACGGATGGCGTGGATGAAGTGGTTCCCGCCGATGGCCAGACAGTCGCCGTCGCCGGTAACCTGCCATACGGTCAGCGCCGGGTTGGCTACTTTTACACCGGTGGCGATGGCCGAGGCCCGTCCGTGGATGGTGTGGAAGCCGTATGTATTCATGTAGTAGGGCAGGCGCGAAGAACAGCCGATACCGGAAATTACCACCGTTTCGTGAGGGGCAACGCCCACTTCGGCCATGGCCTTCTGCAACGTGTTTACTACTGCGTGGTCGCCGCAACCGGGACACCAGCGCACATATTGGTCGCTCTTATAATCTTTTGCCGTATATGTTATATCGCTCATATTATTTTTCCTCCATCAGTTTTGTAAAGTGATCCACCAATTCGTTTACCATAAAGGGTTGTGCCTGTACCTTGTTGTATTGCAGCACGTCGAGACCGTGCATTTTCGAGCGCAGGAAAGAGGCAAACTGTCCGTTGTTCAGCTCGCATACGACAATTTTCTTGTACTTGCGCAACACCTCTTCGGTATTTTTAGGCAACGGGTTGATGTAGTTGAAGTGTGCCATGGCCACCTTCTTGCCGCTGCGGTTAAGCTGTTCTACGGCGCTGTACAGATGCCCGTAGGTTCCTCCCCAGCCCACGACGAGCAGGTCGGCGCTTTCGTCGCCGAGCACCTTCAATTCGGGGATGCAGTTGGCGATGTAGTTCACCTTGGCCTGGCGCAGATCGACCATCTTCTGGTGGTTGGCCGGATCGGTCGAGATGGCGCTGGTAACGTTGTCCTTTTCCAGCCCGCCCAACCGGTGCATGAAGCCCTCCATGCCGGGCAAAGCCCAATAACGGACAAAGGTTTCGGGGTTGCGTTTGTAGGGACGCCATCCCTCTTTCATTTCGGGGGTAACGTAATTGGGTTTTATTTCGGGGTAGGTTTCCAGCTCGGGGATGCGCCATGCCGACGAACCGTTGGCGATGAAGCCGTCCGTCAACAGAATAACGGGGGTCATGTGTTCGAGGGCAATCTTGGCGGCGTTGAACGCCATATCGAAACAGTTGGTCGGGGTAGAGGCTGCCACCACTACGGCCGGCGATTCGCCGTTACGGCCGTAAAGGGCCTGCAACAGGTCGGTCTGTTCGGTCTTGGTAGGCAATCCGGTGGAGGGTCCTCCCCGCTGTACATCGATAACTACCAGCGGCACCTCGGCCATTACCGCCAGCCCGATGGCTTCGCTCTTCAACGCCAGTCCGGGACCGGATGTAGAGGTGGCGGCCAGGTGTCCGGCAAAGCTGGCACCGATGGCCGTACATACGCCGGCAATTTCATCTTCGGCCTGCACTACCTTTACGCCCAGCTCTTTGCGGGCAGCCAGCTCGTGCAGGATATCGGTAGCCGGGGTAATCGGGTAACTGCCCAGGAAGAGGGGAAGCCCCGACTTTTCAGAGGCGGCTATCAGCCCCAACGCCGTGGCCTTGTTCCCGTTGATGTCGGTATAAAAGCCTTTTTGCGTGGGCATGGTCTCTATGCGGTAGGTGGAGACGGTAGCGTGGATGTTGTGTCCGTAATTGTAACCGTCGTTCATCACTTTGAGGTTGGCTTCATAGATAGCCGGTTTCTTGGCGAACTTGTTTTTCAACAAATGGGCAGCGTGTTCGACGGGACGGTCAAACAACCAGCAAACCAGCCCCAGGGCAAACATATTCTTGCAACGGATAATGGACTTGTTGTCCAGCCCGCTATCGGCCAGAGAGGCTTTTACCATCGTAGTGATGGGCACCGGAACGATCTGCATCCCGGTAATATGAAGTTCTTCAAACGGGTTGTCCGTAGTAAAGGCCGCCTTTTCCAAATCGCTCTTGGTAAAGGAGTCTTCGTCTGTAATGATGACAGCGTTGGGTTTGCAGAATTTTACATTCGTTTTCAGGGCTGCGGGATTCATCGCCACCAAAACGTCCGCTTTATCACCGGGGGTATATACTCCTTTGCCAATATGTACCTGAAAGCCCGATACACCGCTCAACGTTCCCTGCGGTGCTCTGATTTCGGCAGGATAATCGGGGAATGTGGAAATTTCATTACCAATGCTTGCCGAAAGATTGGAAAAGATATTGCCGGCCAACTGCATTCCGTCGCCGGAATCGCCTGAAAAGCGAACCACCACCTTCTCCAACTCTTTGATTTTTGTCTTTTCTGCCATAGTTTTACCTAATTATAATTACCTTCAATCTCTACTAACCTTTGCAATAAGCACAAAATCTAAAAAGATAGAAAATCCGTTTATTTCTATATTTTTGCTCCGGATAGTCTGTTTTTAATAACAAAGTGCAAAGTAACAAAAAAACACTGCTACTTCCAAATTTTTTGTATATTTCTTCTTTTATTTATCAAAATATGCATTTTTATCCCCTAAAAAAGGTACATTGCTTATAAATATGCAATATTTATTTCTTCTTTGGGGAAATCAATTCGACATCCGAGACAATGGGCAGATGGTCTGAGCGCTGCGTGGTAATGACTTTGGTCGAGATCAGCTTCCAGTTTTCGGCAGGGAACCCGAACAGGTAATCGATCTTACTATTCGGATTGGATGCCGGCGAGGTAAGATCATCATTACTGAACGGCATCCACGGCCGGAACATCTCGGCAATTTCCCAGGAATCGGGCGTAGCATTAAAATCCCCCCCGACAATAACCGGATAGGGCAGGTTCTCCAACGCCGATTTGATTACCGCCACCTGTTTCTGACGGGCCTCCGAGGTGGTATAATCCAGGTGCGTGCAGGCAAATACCACCGTATCTTCTCCCACTTCGACGGTGGCGGCCAGCAATGCACGGGGTTCGTTGTTGCCGGTACGGGGCAACATCGTCTTTTCCACGCTGATATAGGGGTATTTGGTCAGGATACCGATACCGTACCATCCGCCGGCATGGGGTATCGTCTTGCCATACAGGGGAAACATCTTCGTGTAATAGCCCAACTCGGTGATAAAGTTTACGCCGTGCTGATGATCCACGCCCGGACGGCTGGTCATGATATCCACCTCCTGGATGGCCACAATATCGGGCTTTTGTTCCGAAATCACGGCAGCCAGTTCTTCCATCGACGCCAGCTCCCCGAACCGGAGGTTGTAGGTCATAATCCGCAACTTCTTACTCTCCTGAGCCTGGGCATGGCCACCCGCCCAAAGAAGGCAGATGCAACAGCATATCCAAATCAAATTTTTCATATCTTATCTATTTGCTGGTAAATGATTTTTTTTAATTCTTGGGCGGCAACATCAATCTCTTTCACCGATTCCAGGCGGGAGGAGTCGAACACGCAATGGGCCTGCTTATAGTAGGGCGACCGCTGATCGAGCGTCTCGGACAGATAGGCGCGCAACTCCTCATCGTTTTTACCGCGCAACAGCGGCCGTTGGCTGCGAGCCTGCCGGAGCCGGTCAAAGAGCACCTCCTCGGAGGCTTTGAGGTAAACCACCAGCCCGCTCCGACGCATAAAATCAAGGTTGTCGTTAAAACAGGGGGTTCCTCCCCCGGCGGCAACCACGGTATCGTTCATCTGCCCCACCTCCCGCAGCAGGCGGCTCTCTATCTCCCGGAAACCGGATTCGCCCCGTTCTGCAAACAACTCGCCGACCTTCTTGTGGTAGCGTCCCTCGATATACCAGTCCAGGTCGATAAACGAAAATCCCATCGCCTTGGCCAGCACCCGTCCCAGCGTGGTCTTACCGCTTCCCATATAACCGATTAAAAAAACAGGTGTCATATCCGTGGTATCTATTTTTTTTGACTTATCCAAAGTTCTCCTGCAAAATTAATAGAAAATACGGCTATCTGAATAAATATCGTTACTTTTGTATGCAAACCAACGCTTATCCGCAGATGAAATCAGGCAAATATTACGTGGTATGGAGAGGTTACGCACCGGGCGTATACGATTCGTGGGAGGAGTGCCAACTGCAAATCAACGGATACAAAGATGCCAAATACAAATCTTTCCCGACCGAGGAGGCAGCCGTCCGGGCGTTTCGGGGAGAGACCTCCGAACACCTCGACATCATCAACGGGCTGGCCAAAGCCCTGCGCGAGGGAGCCGTCCCGGAAAAGGGTTACATCGAAGAGAGCCTGGCCGTCGATGCCGCTTGCAGCGGCAATCCCGGAAAGATGGAGTACCGGGGTGTATATACCCGTACCGGTGCCGAGATTTTCAAGGTAGGGCCTTACGAACAGGGCACCAACAACATCGGCGAGTTTCTGGCCATCGTCCACGCCCTGGCCCTGTTAAAGCAGCGGCAGTCGTCCCTGCCCGTTTACAGCGACAGCGCCAACGCAATCGCCTGGGTCCGCCAAAAGAGATGCAATACGAAACTGGAACAGACCGCACTCAACAAACCGCTCTTCGAGCTCATCGCCCGGGCCGAGAAGTGGCTGCGCAACAACAGCTACACCACCCGCATATACAAATGGGAGACGAAACAGTGGGGCGAGATTCCGGCAGACTTCGGCCGCAAATAGCCGCACCGCAAAGGGGCAGGAGAGGGAGAAGGAAACAACGCCCTCCGCGAAGACGAACCATCCGCCCGATACCCGGAACACTCGGCGCCCCCCTTCACACCGTGCTCGACACCCCCAACAGGAGAGGAGAGAGAAAGATACCCCGGCTAAGTGCCCGCCGGGTACAACGCACGTTGGGCCTCGGCAATGGCCTTGCCAAAATAGTATCCGGCAGCCAGCCGTTCCCCGACCTCCTTTACCCGATCTACCATCGCGGCATACTCCTGGGGCGAGAGTCGGGCCAAACACCCTTCGATGTCGGCCAGCGACGATACCGTCAGCCCGATGCCGTTCTGCCGCACAAAGGGCGCCAACGCCGCCTTGTCCCAGATAATGACCGGCAACCCGCACCGGAGATAGAGCGAGGTTTTATGCGGATTGTTGTATTGCAGGTATTCGCCGAAATTACCGCTGCACGTGTCGATTTCGGCACCGTCCCAAACCAGCCCGAAATGGCCCTCGGCCTCGACGATCAGCCGGTCGGAGGGGATAAATCCCCGGTAGTCGAAACGTTCGCTCCGTTGTGCCTTGTCGGGCTCAAACCCCGAACCGTAAAGCACAAACCGGTACGACTGGATGTACTCGCCCAAACGATAGAGGAAATTGTTTTTCCGGGGGCTCAACGCCCCGGCATATACCACGCCGTAGGGCAGTTCTGCCTTGCGCACGGTACGGTTTGCCTCGGGCGAGAGGTAGTCGAATATCTCCAAACACCCCACCTCGGCGCGGCATCCCTGCGCTACGAGCCACCGTTTCATGGAGTCGTTGTGGGCGATGATGTAGTGGCTGCGGTTCAGCCGGCGGATCTCCTCTTCGACGGTCAGCTTCTGCCGCCTGAAACTGCCCAGGTCGTGTATCAGCGTAACCACCCGGCAGCCCCGCCGACGGGCCATCCGGCACAAAAACGAATAATACTTCTTCAAGGGATACTGCAACACCACCAAATCCCCTTTCCGCCAACAGAAGGGCGCTTTGATCACTCCGGCCAGGGTGATGAAAAATCCGGCAACCTTGTTCCGTACCGTAGTACGGGGCAGCCCGGCGTTCCTGAAACCGAGCCCCGCCATGATCTGCTCCACGTCGGTTTTCGCCTTGTTGCCGGCCTGGGTCAGGTTCTTGTAGTTTTTAGAGATGTACCATCTGTCCATGTCGTCAGCCATTAAAGGTTCTGTTCGGCCAGTTGCAGGGCAGCCTCCACCGTATCGTCCATATCGAAGTAGGCATACTGGGCCAGCCGGCCGCCGAAAAGCACCTCCGGCGTACGATCGGCCAACGCCTTATAACGGCCGTAAAGCGCGTTGTTCCGTTCATCGTTTATGGGGTAATAGGGTTCGTTGCTGCCGGTAAAGTCGGCCGGATACTCCCGGGTAACAACCGTAACCGGCTGTTGCCCGAACTCGAAGTGCTTGTGTTCGATGATGCGGGTAAAGGGCACCTGCCGCTCGTTGTAATTGACCACGGCATTCCCCTGAAAATCGGGTATCTCCATCCGCTCGTGCTCGAACCGGAGGCTGCGGTACTCCAACCTACCGAACCGAAAGCCGAAAAACTCGTCGATACACCCCGTAAACAGCACCTTTTCGGCCAGGGCATCCCATTGCGGTTTCGCCTCAAAATAGTTTACCCCCGTTTTCACCTCGACGTTTTTGAGCAACGCCTCCGTCAGGCGGTTATATCCCCCCATGGGAATCCCCTGATAGGCGTCGTTGAAATAGTTGTTGTCGTAGGTAAACCGGAACGGGATGCGCCGGATGATAAAGGCCGGGAGCTCCGTAGCCGGACGCCCCCACTGCTTCTCGGTATAGCCCTGTATAAAGAGGCGGTAAATGTCGTCGCCGCAAAGTTTCAGGGCCTGTTCTTCCAGGTTGGCGGGTTCGGTATCGGCATATTTCGCCCGCTGTTCGTCTATCTTCTTCCGGGCCGCAGCGGGGGTATTCGTCCCCCAAAGCTGGTTGAAGGTATTCATGTTGAATGGCAGGTTGTATATCTTGTCGCCGTATTTGGCCAAGGGCGAGTTGGTATAACGGTTAAACTCCACCAACTCATTGACATAGCGCCAAACCCGCTTGTTGTCGGTATGGAAGATGTGCGCCCCGTAGCGGTGGACGTTTATCCCGTCGATGTTTTCGCAATAGATATTCCCGCCGGTATGCGGGCGCTTGTCCAGTACCAGGCACCTCTTGCCCCTTTCGGTCGCTTCGTGGGCAAAGACGGCCCCGAAAAGGCCTGCTCCCACAATCAGGTAGTCGTATGTTTTCTTCATTCCTCTCCGCTCTTTTTATTCGACAATATAGGATTTTCGGTTCAGCTTGTAGTTCCACCGCCGGAGTGTCTTCACCCACCGTTTGTAACGCATCTTCCACCGTTTTTTGGCCGGGACGGGCACGGTACGGTACGGCACCGGGGTACGGACAATCTCCTGGCGGTGCTCCTCTATCTCTTTCAAAACGGCCTGTACCGTGTCGTCAATCTGTTTCATCTCGGGGTTTGCGCTCCATTCGCGGTGGAGGTATTCGCCGTACCTTTCCAGGATGTTTTCCCGGTCCAGGTGCTCCCGTTGCGAATGAAAGGCGAAATGCGAAATCACGGCATCGCCGTTGAAACAGTTGGCCAACCCCAACTCCGTAGGCTTGATGCACGACAAATACTCCTCGTCGTCGCCGGGCACAATGCCGCCGAACGCCTTCATCGTCTTGCCAAACCACAGGATGGAGTTGATCGAGAAGCGGTTCATCGCCACCGGATGTTTCCCGCAATAGAGCTGCCGGTAACGCTCGCCGGGAAGCTGCGTTTTCAGGAACCAGTCGTGCAGCTCAACGGCAAACCCGCCGCTTTTCCAGAGCACCGAGTGGTTGGCGCGCGCATTCATGTACTTTTTCAGTTTCAGCTTTCCGGTAACTTCGAGGATATAGGTGCAAAGGGCGTTGTTGATGACCAACGGAGATACCAGGAAATAGTCGGGATGCTCCACGCGGAAGGCCACCATCTTTTCAAAGAAACCGGGTTCCATCCACACCACGTCGTCGTCCATTTTCACGTATATGGCATCCTCTTCGACACAGGTTTTGTAAAAGGCGTTGATCGAGCTGATCCCGTTCACCACGCCGTCGGGTTGCCACACCAGGTTGATTTGGGGATACCGGTCGGCCATCCGTTTAAAAAATTCGATGTCGCAGGCATCCGTGGTATTGATCCAGATGTCATACCGGTCCACGATGCGGCTGGCTAAAATGGGAGGGAGGAGGTACTGCATATACCGGCGGCGGCCGGCGGCCGTATTGCAAACGACTTTGTAATTCTTGTACATGGTGCGTAATCCGTTTAGTTATTCTATGTCCAATTGATAATATACGGGGTGTCGGCGGCGATACCGTTTCCAGAAACGGGCCCGGTATTTCAGCACCAGCTTTCGGCAGAGATTCCTGTCGAAGTTCCGGGCTGCGGCATACTCGTCGGCCAGGAGCGTAAACAGGGGCGTCTGCCCCCACAGCCGGGCAAAGTTGGCACACCCTTTTCTCAGCCCTACCGTACCGAAACTCATCCGGTTGATATCGACCAGGCTGAAATGATACACGCCATCGACCTTGTCGAAGAGGATATTCCCGGGCGAATAGTCGCGGTGGTAGATACCCGCCTCGTGCAACCGGGCGGTATAACGGGCAAATTCGGTAATCACCTGGCGGCACTGTTCCACCGGGATATGGCCGAACTGGTAAAAATTCTGGGTGTAACCGGACTGGACGCTGACAAAATAGGAGTAGCCTATCAGCCCGCCGCTCCGCTCCTCGATGTAAGCAATCGGGTGGGGGGTTTCAAACCCCAGGTACAACAACCGCCCGGGATAGTGGAAGGCCCTCAATCCCTTGGGCGCGCGAAAAAACGAATAGACAATCCGGTTAAAAAGCGACGGTTTCCGGTAACGCTTTACATTGACGGCCAAACCCTCTGCCTGCATCACCTTGATCAGGTTACGCCCCGTATAGATGACCTCGCCCTCCTGCTCAAAAACGGCGGGCAGCGACTCGATAAACGGACGCAGGTATTCGTAATCCGGATGGATGAGATATTTTATCATTGTTTTTTCTATGTATTTTATGGACGGGAGAGTCGAAACAACTGAAAGCATCGTTTTCGGTTTGGTTGTCATCGCTCCCTGTATGCTACAAAGATATAAAATAATGTGTTGTTTTTTATTTTACCGGTAATAATCGGGCAATAATATGGAGAAACGTGGGGTAGGGTAAACGTTCGTCGCCCGCCGTAACGAAAGTTCCCGCCCCTGGTTACGGGCTACTCTCCCAACGGATTTATCTGGAAAAATGATTTTATTAAATTGATTATTAACATATTATCTCTTCATATAAAGAGCTTTCTCTGCGGGAGGAAATTTCTCGATGGCATAACGCAACATGGTACGGGGCATCTGTTTGTAGCGCACCGACAGGAAATCGGTCAGACAGGTCTTGTCGCGTTTTCCCACCTCCCGCAACATCCACCCTACGGCTTTTTGTATCAGGTCGTGCGGGTGTTTCAACAGGATGTCGGCAATCCGCAACGTATCGTCGAAACATCCTTCCCGGATATACCTCCACGTGGCCACCACGGCAATGCGCTGCTCCCACAGCAAGGAGCTCGACGCCAACCTTCGAAGCGGCTCGCGCGATTTGTCGCGCAGGTACTCGCCCACAATCTGGTAGGCCGACAGATCCACCAAATCCCAGTTGTTGATATAGCGCGTATGGTTCAGGTAGAGGCTGTAAATCT
Source organism: Candidatus Gallibacteroides avistercoris (assembly GCA_018714665.1). Taxonomy (GTDB): domain Bacteria; phylum Bacteroidota; class Bacteroidia; order Bacteroidales; family CHK158-818; genus Gallibacteroides; species Gallibacteroides avistercoris. Next base: position 12,376 of record DVNA01000169.1, read on the forward strand.
GCGTACGGAGCACCTCGTCGGCTTTGGGGAAACGGGCCACGCAGATGAGCAACGCCAACAGGCGGCACTCGTGTACCGGGTCTTTCAACAGCTCTTCCACCACCGAAAGAGGAACCTCCTTACAAGCCTTGGCCACCGACCGTACCTGCGGGACGGTTACCCCCCAGAAACAGTCGCCCTGGGCATACTCCCCCTCGCCGGTCTTGAAAAAACGCGACTGGGCAAGCGCCTTTTCCGGCGACCCCATCGCCTCTATCCGGCTACGCAGCGAAGCGGCACTCTCGTTCATCGCTCCAACCGGTTGACGCAGGCCACCGGCCCGCTCCCTTCAAAAAAGTTGATGATGTTACGGGCGGCAAAAGCGGCCATCTCGTTGCGTACCTCGTAAGTCTGGGTACCGGTATGGGGATTCACCACCACATTATCCATGGCAAAAAATTCGGGAGAAATCACGTCGCCGAACTCAAACACGTCCAACCCGGCCCCCCAAATCCATTTCTGCTGCAAGGCGCGAATCAGGGCCTTTTCGTCCACCAGCGGACCACGGGCGGTATTGATGAGAATGGCCGACGGCTTCATCGCCCGAAGCTCCGGTTCGCCTATCAGGTGGAAGGTCTCGTCCGTGTGCGGTGCATTGAGCGAAACCACATCGGCCGTACGGATCAACTCCTGCAACGACAAGAAACGGGCGCCGTATTTTGCCTCCTCCTCTTCCGGAAGCCGATGACGGTTGTGATAAACCACCTTCATACCGGAAGCCAACGCCCTGCGGGCCAACGCCTTACCGATACGTCCCATACCGATGATACCGATGGTCTTACCGAACAGCGAGTGCCCCAGGTTTTCGAGCAACCCCCACTTCACCGCCCCCGGGATGCGGACGCGGCGGTCTATCTCGGAGATCCTCCGCGAAACGGCCAGCAGCAACCCCATCGCCTGGTCGGCCGTAGGTTCGGTTACCGGATCGGGTGTATTGGTTACCTGTATCCCCTTCTGCGTAGCGTACGGAATATCGATGTTGTCGTACCCGACGGCATAATTCGAGACGATTTTCAACTTGCCGGCATGATCCATCAACTTCTTGTTGACCGGAAAATTGAACATCGACAACAGTGCATCGTACTCCGGAATCATCTCATACACCTGGTCGTAAGTAAACGACTCTACCCCCTCGGGCGGCAAGGTTACGTCGTATTTGGCAATCAGCTCCTCGTATCCCTGCCGGAACATATTGTAAGTTATCAATACCTTTTTCATCGGTTTCACGTGATTTCAAAAATTTCCCAAAAGTAAAAAAAATAGTACGGGATAAGAAGGTTTCGGCAAAAAACTTTACCTTTGTTTCCGATCATCATCGGCACATCATGGTACTGAATTACATCTGGCTGGCCTTTTTTATCATCGCCTTCATCGCAGCGGTAGCCCAGACCCTTTTCAACGGCAACCTCAACATCTGGACCGAGATTATGAACGCCTCGTTCGACTCGGCCAAGACAGCCTTCGAGATTTCGCTGGGGCTCACCGGCGTGCTGTCGCTCTGGCTCGGACTGATGAAAATAGGCGAGAGGGGAGGGGTAATCGCCCTCTTCTCACGACTTATCAGCCCGCTCTTCTGCCGCCTCTTTCCCGACCTGCCCAAAAACCACCCGGCCTTAGGTTCCATCTTCATGAACTTCTCGGCCAACATGCTGGGGCTGGACAACGCCGCCACCCCCTTAGGGCTGAAAGCCATGAAAGAGCTGCAAGAGGTCAACCCCCACAAAGATACGGCCTCCAACCCGATGATCATGTTCCTGGTGCTGAACACCACCGGCCTGACGCTCATCCCCATCAGTGTCATGGTTTACCGGGCACAGCTGGGGGCAGCCAACCCGACCGACGTATTCATCCCCATCCTCATCGCCACCTATTTCTCGTCGCTGGCCGGGCTCATCGCCGTATGCATCAAACAGCGCATCAACCTCCTCGACAAAGTGGTCTTCACCTGGCTGGCGGGGCTCACCCTGTTTATCTGCGCCATCATCGCATTTTTCATCCAGCTGCCGCAGGAGAAGGTCTCGCTCTATTCGAGCTTCGGCGCCAACGTACTGCTGTTCACCATCATCATCGGCTTCCTGGTAGCCGGATTCCGAAAAAAGATAAACGTTTACGACGCATTCATCGACGGCGCCAAGGAGGGTTTCAAAACCGCCGTAACCATCATCCCCTACCTGGTAGCCATGCTCGTGGCCATCGCCATCTTCCGGGCATCGGGCGCCATGGAGCTCTTGACGACGGCCATTGCCCAAACCGTCGCCTGGTGCGGGCTGGACACCGACTTTGTCGGAGCCATCCCCACGGCCATCATGAAACCGCTGAGCGGCAGCGGTGCCCGCGGCATGATGGTAGATGCCATGAACACCTTCGGGGCCGACTCGTTCGTAGCCCGGGTAGCCTCCACCATACAGGGATCGACCGATACCACCTTTTACATCCTGGCCGTCTATTTCGGCAGCGTAGGCATCAAAAATACCCGGTATGCCGCCGGGGTAGGACTCTTCGGCGATTTCGTGGGCATCGTTACCGCCATCATCGTATCCTATATATTCTTCACCTAAAAACAGAACCGACATGGCCATCCATTATTTTGCAGAAGAGACTCAGGTACCCGCCATAAAAAAGAGAGAAATATCCCGGTGGATCAAAGCCGTAGCCGCCACGTACGGAAAAACTACCGGAGAGATCAGCTACATCTTTTGCAACGACAGCCGCATCCTGGAAGTCAACCGGCAATACCTGCAACACGACTACTACACCGACATCATCACCTTCGACTACACCGAAGGCAACCGGATAAGCGGCGACATATTCATCAGCCTCGACACCGTCAAAAGCAACGCCCAGGAATACGGACAACGCTTCGAAGACGAGTTGCACCGCATCATCATACACGGCATCCTCCACCTGTGCGGCATAAAAGACAAAGGCGAAAAAGAGCGGCAACAGATGACCCGATGCGAAAACCAGGCACTCGAACAACTGAGCGTCATGCAGGCCGAAGCACAAAAAGAAAACCCCTAAACCGTACCCCATCTATCGTCTGCCCCCACCGGGCAGGCAACACCTTTCGAAGCCATCGCTCCCGCCCCCAACAGTCCAGGAGCCAATGAACCGCGCCTGTATCCATCCCAAAACATCGCCCCTCGTATACTACCCATTCTCCGGCAGGAGCCCTTTTACAGCCCCTCCCCAAAACCCATCCACATTTTCTACCGCCACAGATAGGCCGTTTAAACAAAGAAATCGTATCTTTGTCAAACGGAAGAAAAGTAAATTATCAGATGAATTTCAATTACGATGTCATTGTAGTAGGAGCGGGCCACGCCGGATGCGAAGCCGCCTGCGCAGCCGCCAACATGGGGTCGCGCACCCTGCTCATCACCATGGATATGAACAAAATCGCCCAAATGAGCTGCAACCCCGCCGTAGGAGGTATTGCCAAAGGGCAGATTGTCCGGGAGATCGACGCCTTGGGAGGACAGATGGGAATAGTAACCGACAAAACCGCCATCCAATTCCGGATGCTGAACCGCTCCAAAGGGCCGGCCATGTGGAGCCCGCGCGCCCAGAGCGACCGGCAAAAATTCATCGAGACCTGGCGGTCGGTCATCGAAAACACCCCCAACCTCTATATGTGGCAAGACACCGTAAAAGAGCTCATCATCGAAAACAATACGGTAAAAGGGGTGCGTACTGCCCTGAACCTCTCCATATACGCCACGTGCGTCATCCTGACCTCCGGCACATTCATGAACGGGCTGATGCACATCGGACGCACCCAGATAGCGGGCGGGCGAATCTCCGAACCGGCATCGTACGGTATCACCGAACAGCTCACCCGGATGGGGCTGACCGCCGGCCGGATGAAAACCGGCACACCGGTGCGTATCGACGGGCGCAGCATCGATTTCAGCCAAACCGTCAAACAAGAGGGAGAGAACGATTTTCACCAATTCTCCTACCTCAACGACTTTACCCCGCGACCCTTGCAGCAACAACCCTGCTGGATGGTACACACCAACGAGGCCGTACACGAGATACTGCGCAAGGGATTGCCCGATTCGCCCCTTTTCAACGGACAGATAAAGAGCATCGGCCCGCGGTATTGCCCCAGCATCGAGACCAAAATCGTAACCTTTGCCGACAAGACCGAGCACCAACTCTTTCTGGAACCGGAAGGGGAGAGCACCCACGAATATTACCTGAACGGATTCTCCTCCTCGCTGCCGTTGGAGATACAGCTGGCCGCCCTGCAAAAGATACCGGCCTTTGAAAACATCCAGATCTATCGCCCCGGGTACGCCATCGAATACGACTATTTCGATCCCACCCAACTCACCCATACCCTGGAAACAAAACGCATCAAGAACCTCTTCTTTGCCGGACAGGTAAACGGAACCACCGGATACGAAGAGGCTGCCGGACAAGGATTGATAGCCGGCATCAATGCACACCGCAACGTCTGCGGGGAAGAACCCTTCATTCTCCACCGCGACGAAGCCTACATCGGCGTACTGATAGACGATTTGGTAACCAAAGGCGTAGACGAGCCCTACCGGATGTTCACCTCGCGGGCCGAATACCGCATCTTGTTGCGGCAGGACGATGCCGATATGCGCCTGACCGAAAAAGCACACCGCATCGGGTTGGCCACCGACAAGCGCTACGAGCTGATGACCGAGAAGAAAAAGATGCGCGACGAGATCATCGACTTCGCCCGCAACTACTCCATCAAGCCGGCCTACATCAACCCCGGATTGGAACAGCTGGGCACCACCGCCCTGAAACACGGAACCAAGCTGATCGAGTTGATTCTGCGCCCACAACTGACTATTGAAAACATAGCTACCCTGGTACCCGCTTTCCAACACCTGCTCGATCAGATACCCAACCGTCGGGAAGAGATCATCGAAGCCGCCGAAATCATAATAAAATACGACGGATATATCCAGCGAGAAAAAACCATCGCCGAAAAGATAGAGCGGCTGGAAACTATCCGTATCAAGGGAAAATTCGATTACAGCCAAATCAAGCAGCTCTCGACCGAGGCCCGTCAGAAGCTGCAAAAAATAGATCCGGAAACCATTGCACAAGCCTCCCGGATACCCGGCATTTCGCCCAGCGATATCAACATATTGTTGGTATTATTAGGCAGATAGCCTAAAAATGTTCCACGTGGAACGATGTTATCAAACAAAACATATATGCTATGAAAACAGAAATAGAAGAGATCAAGCGTTCCATCCGCGACATACATGACTTTCCCATTCCAGGTATCGTGTTTAAAGATTTAGGCTCCGCCTTAAAAAATCCCCGTATTTTCAACCTGATTGCCAACCACCTGACCAACCTCTACCAAGACAAAGGCATTACAAAGGTAGTAGGCATCGAATCGCGCGGATTTATCATGGGCTCCGTTTTAGCCTACCGATTGCAAGCCGGGTTCGTATTGGCTCGCAAACCAGGAAAGCTACCGGGTGAAATTATTTCAGAATCTTATCAAAAAGAGTATGGAACCGATACAATCGAAATACAAACCGGTACCATCACCCCCGACGACGTCGTCCTTATCCACGACGACCTGTTGGCTACGGGCGGCACCATCATCGCCGTTCAACGCCTGGTAAAACGGTTTCAACCCCGAAAAATATACACCAGCTTCATCGTAGAACTGGAATTTTTACATGGAAGAGAGCTATTCCCGGAAGGAATGGAAACAGAATCGCTCATCAAATTCTAACAAATGAACCAGCCCACACCGCATATAAAAGAGATACTATCGCTCATCCCCACCACGCCGGGAGTGTATCAATATTTCGACGAAAAAGGGAAGATCATCTACGTGGGCAAAGCCAAGAATCTGAAAAGAAGGGTATCCTCCTACTTTAACAAAGTACACGATTCGGCAAAGACCAACATCCTGGTCCGCCACATCCGCGACATCAAATACATCGTAGTAGAGACCGAAAACGATGCCCTCCATCTCGAAAACGCTCTCATAAAGGAGTACCAGCCCCGTTACAACGTACTGCTAAAAGACGACAAATCCTACCCGTGGATCGTGGTAAAGAACGAGCCCTTTCCCCGGGTATTTCTGACGCGTAACGTAGTCCGAGACGGAAGCAAATACTACGGCCCATACAGCAACGTACACCTGGCCAAAACCGTCTTGGAACTGATCCGGGCACTCTATCCCCTGCGCACCTGCAAACTCTCCCTGACACCCGAAAACATAAAAAAAGGAAAATTCTCCCTCTGCCTGCAATACCACATAAAGAATTGCCAGGGATGTTGCCGGGGATTGATCAGCGAAGAAGAATACCTCGAAAACATCGCGCACATCAAACAAATATTGAGCGGACATACACAAGAGTTGAGCCACCATTTAAAAGCGGAGATGATGCGTTTATCCGACGAACTGCTCTTCGAAGAGGCCCAGGTATTGAAAGAAAAATACCTGCTGCTGGAAAACTATACCGCCAAATCGGTCATTGTAAGTATCACCATCCACAACGTCGATGTCTTTTCGTATGTCGAAGATGAAGAATCGGCCTTTATCAATTACCTGCACGTAGTCAACGGATCAATCGTCCAGTGTTACACCCTCGAATACAAAAAACGGCTGGACGAAACAAAAGAGGCGTTGCTCTCGCTGGGTATCGTAGAGCTCCGCGAACGGTTCAACAGCCGCTCCAAAGAGATTATCGTCCCCTTTCTACCGGAAACCCAGCTGCCGGACACCACCTTCGTCCTTCCCCAGAAAGGAGATAAAAAGAAGCTGTTGGAGGTTTCCGAACAAAACGCCAAACAATACAAGGCCGACCGGTTAAAACAGCGGGAAAAACTCACTCCCAACCGGGCCGAACGTATCTTGCACCGGTTAAAACAAGATTTCAGGTTAGAACACCTGCCCGTACACATCGAATGTTTCGACAACTCGAACATACAGGGGACAAACCCCGTAGCCTCGTGCGTTGTTTTCAAGAACGCCAAACCCTCGAAGCGGGATTACCGTCATTTCAACGTAAAAACAGTAGTCGGCCCCGACGATTTTGCCTCCATGCAGGAGATCGTTTACAGACGTTACAAAAGAATCTTGGATGAAGAGGGCGAATTGCCCCAGCTCATCATCATCGATGGCGGCAAAGGACAGCTCAATGCCGCCGTCAGCTCCTTAAAAGCACTCGGATTAACCGGAAAAGTAGCCATTGCCGGTATCGCCAAACGATTGGAAGAGATCTATTTCCCGGGCGACTCCATCCCCCTTTACTTAGACAAAAACTCCGAAAGCCTGAAACTCATCCAACGGCTCCGCGACGAAGCCCACCGCTTCGGCATCACCTTTCACCGGCAAAAGAGGAGCCACACCCAACTGACCTCCTCCCTGGATACCATAAAAGGCATCGGCGAGAAAACAAAAACCACCCTGTTGACACACTACAAAAGCGTAGCAAGGATAAAAGAAGCGACCGAAGAAGAACTGGCCAAACTTATCGGCTCATCCAAAGCCCATATTACCTACCAACACCTACACTCATTCGAACTTTCAAACCCGAATGAAACCCTATAAAAAAATTATAACTTATTCATATACAATATAAAATATTTTATTTATATTTGCTAATATATTAAACTAATCCCATTGCCATGATATCACTAAACAACATAAAAAACATAGCCCATTACGAATCGATCATACTATATAGAACCTGGCTGTTCAAACTATTCTGCATCTTTGAAATATTATTGGTTTTCTCCTTGTGTATGAACAGTTTTATCAGCGAACCATCCAGCCGCTGGATTTACAAGGCCATATCGGCCAATATACCCTATACAACGTTAGTAACAGCCACATTGGCACAAATAATAGCCATTCTCTTTTTAGGTCCCGACTTTTTAAAAAGAGACAGACAAATAGATACTACCACCGTCTTTTTTATCCACTCTTTCAGTAATGCAGAATATATTTTAGGAAAAGTTTTAGGCATTTTCAAGCTGTTTTTTCTCTTAACCCTTCTTCTAATCGGTATTATTCTGGTTTGCAACTTCATAACACCCGATGCCCCGATTGACTGGCAATCTTACCTGTTCTACTTTTTTATCATTTGGTTACCTGCCATCGTATTCTCGCTGGGATTATCCATCTTCGTCCATCTCCTGTTAAAAAGCCAGGCTCTCTCTTTTATTTCACTAATTATATATCTGGCTATTTCCATCTTTTACATCGAAGATAAATTCCACTATATTTTCGATTTCATCGGATATAACCAACCGATGATGATATCTTCCATGGTAGGATACCACTATATGCAGGATGTCATCACCATACACGGTATGTACCTTATTTTAGGAATTTCCCTCATATTCTTTTCAATCTACCTATATAAACGTATTACCAACTACAACTACACGAAATATATTTGGCTATCCGCAGGAGGAGTCTCTCTACTATGTACCGTTTTCGTCGTTTTTACCTACCTGCATCAAAAACACTCGAAATTTCTTGAACAAGAAACTTTCATATCGCTCAACAACCAATATGTAAAGTATCCGAAAGTAAAAACCTTGGAATACAACCTGAAACTCGAACAACAAAAAAAAGGATTCAAGGCCAAAGCCGACATAACAGCCTTGAAACCCGATAGTGCCCA
>DVNA01000170.1 GCA_018714665.1 Candidatus Gallibacteroides avistercoris
ACATGATCAAACAGGGTTACTCGGTTACCGTATTCGAAGCGTTGCACGAAATAGGCGGCGTATTGAAATACGGAATTCCCGAATTCCGGTTACCGAACGCCATCGTCGATGTAGAGATTGACAACCTCCGCAAAATGGGGGTGGAATTCATCACCGACTGCATTATCGGAAAGACTCTTACTTATGACGACCTGCACGAAATGGGATTCAAAGGCATATTCGTAGCCAGTGGAGCCGGTTTACCCCGGTTCATGAACATCCCCGGAGAGAACCTGATCGGTATCATGTCCAGCAACGAATACCTGACGCGCGTCAATCTGATGGATGCAGCCAACCCCCAATCGGATACCCCCGTCATAAAGGGCAAAAACGTGGCAATTATCGGAGGAGGAAACACGGCAATGGATTCGGTTCGTACCGCCCGACGTTTAGGAGCCCAACGGGCCATGGTCGTTTACCGCCGATCGGAAGAGGAGATGCCGGCACGTATCGAAGAGATAAAACACGCCAAGGAAGAAGGCATCGAATTTCTAACCCTGCACAACCCGATAGAGTACATCGGGGATGAACGTGGACGGGTTAAACAGATGCGGCTTCAAAAAATGACGTTAGGCGAACCGGATGCCTCCGGACGCCGGAGTCCCGTCCCCATCCCGGGAGCCATTGAAACCGTGGACGTCGATGAGGTGGTTGTCAGCGTAGGTGTATCCCCGAACCCCTTGGTACCCAACTCCATCAAAGGGTTACAAATCAGCAAATGGGGAACGATCATCGTCAATCAGGAAACCATGCAGAGCGATCTGCCCGACATATATGCCGGTGGAGATATCGTCCGCGGAGGGGCTACCGTTATCCTGGCCATGGGCGACGGACGCCGGGCAGCCGCTGCCATGCACGAACAATTAAAGAAACTATAATACACAGCAAAATTACAACGGGGTGAACGGGTCGAGACAAAATCTACCCGTTCATCTTGTATAATGAGCGAAGCATCATAATGTAGATGTGGAAACGATAACAAGAGAGACCCGACTCTTCTCTTTTCTACTTTATTATCATTTATATCCATTCATAAATAATTTTTATTCTGTAAATTGCGACACCAAAAATAAAACATTCAACATTCATGGAAAATAAATCTTTCAGCAAGGAAACCATCTGTGTACAAGGCGGATGGCAACCTAAAAAAGGCGAACCCAGGGTACTTCCCATCTACCAAAGTACTACGTTCAAATACGAAACCAGCGAACAGATGGCCAAATTGTTCGACCTGGAAGAGAGCGGTTACTTCTACACCCGGTTACAAAACCCGACCAACGATGCCGTTGCCTCTAAAATAGCAGCCCTCGAAGGCGGTGTGGCAGCCATGCTCACCTCATCGGGACAAGCCGCCTCGTTTTATGCTATCTTCAACATCTGTTCTGCCGGAGATCACTTCGTTAGTGCATCTACTATTTACGGAGGAACGTTTAACCTTTTTGCCGTTACCATGAAGAAATTGGGCATAGAGGTAACATTCGTCGATCCGGATGCTCCGGAAGAGGAAATTGCAAAAGCATTCCGCCCCAACACCAAAGCCCTATTTGCAGAAACTATCTCCAACCCCTCATTGGTGGTACTGGACATCGAGAAATTTGCCCGTATAGCTCACAGCAACGGAGTACCCCTTATTGTCGACAACACCTTTGCCACTCCTATCAATTGCCGCCCGTTTGAATGGGGAGCGGACATCATCATCCACTCTACTACAAAATACATGGATGGACACGCTACCAACGTGGGAGGAGTGATTGTTGATAGCGGAAATTTCGACTGGGATGCCCATGCCGACAAATTTCCCGGATTAACTACACCTGACGAATCATACCACGGATTGACCTATACGAAAAAATTCGGGAAAGGTGCCTACATAACCAAAGCCACCGCACAGGTCATGCGCGATTTAGGCTCCATACAATCGCCCCAGAACGCATTCTTGCTGAACTTAGGATTGGAAACCCTGCACCTGCGTATGCCCCAACATTGTAAAAACGCCCAAAAAGTGGCTGAATATTTGCACGACAACGAAAAGGTGGCATGGGTCAACTATTGCGGATTGAAAGACAACAAATATTATGAGTTAGGACAAAAATATTTGCCCAACGGATCGTGTGGAGTGGTAACGTTCGGATTAAAAGGCGGACGGGACGTATCCATCAAGTTTATGGACAACCTCCAACTGGCCGCCATCGTAACACACGTAGCCGATGCCCGTACATCGGTACTGCACCCGGCCAGCCATACCCATCGACAGTTAACGGACGAGCAACTGATTGCCGCCGGAGTGGCGCCCGATTTAATCCGCTTCTCTGTCGGCATAGAAAATGTAAACGACATTATCGCAGACATCGAACAGGCCTTAGCCAAATAAGGATTAACTGAACATCAAACTCATAGACGGCTGTTGTCGAGGAAACGGACAACAGCCGTTCTCATCTTCGCCCATCAGGAACAAAGCGGACAATCGGCCAATATCCATCGCCTCGGTTCCAATATCTAAGGATTTTTTATAGCACACTCCTTTTTCAACTACAAACAACCCGTTATTTTCAGGTATAATCTCATCGGTCACGGGCAATCGGCACGAACATTCCGGGCACAACGATGCCCATACCTTCAACATATCTTCCACCCGAATAATCCGAGCCATTCCATATGCCCTCCCCTGTTTATCCGAAATCATACGACAGCAAATCTTGCTGCAACGAAACCGAGAAGCACACTTTTCGAGTAAAGCCGTTCGGGAGAATGGATCATCGTACATCCACTCTGAAATAAAGATACAAGTACCGTCATATTGAGCAAAAGCCAATGCCGTTATCCTGTCGTGAGAAGATACGGATACAATAGCTCCTCCCTCCGATTCAATATCTCGGGCTATTGCCTCGAAGTCTCTCCTGTCATGCAATATCGTACAAGAGGAAGAGTGTTGCCGACAAGAAAAATATTCATATATCAACGAACGGGACAGAGGCCTCTCCTCTGATTCGGCATATTTTTCTACCGGAAAACTGAAAGAGATTTCTCTCCCGTAATATACCGGAGTATACCCAAAACGGGTATAGTAATCAAATAATCCCTGTCCGGCAGGGATCAAGACGGTAAATGCAACACCTCGGGCGAACATCTCCCGAAACGATTGCCGCAACAGTCCGGACATAAGCCCCCTTCCACGGACATCGGGAGCCGTAGAGGCTCCGGCAATGTACGAAACCGGAAAAACTGCCCTCCAACAGGTAGAGGTGTAAGGTATCATCTGCAAGGCAGACAAAAGCCGGCCCTTCTCCCAAACCGCCGCGACATTCTCATCAACATATTTTTCGGTAAAGTAAAAATCGACAAAAGCATCCGAGTCATGGAAACAACTTTTCCACAACTCCATCACATGACGTCTCTTCTCTTGCTTATCCATCCACTCGGACCTCCATCATTATCGGTGTTTTATCGCCGCATTTTTCTCCAACAAAATAGCCGGATAATACGATAGTTTGGCTTTTCTCAATCCGGGAATACCCAAATCTTCCTCCCGATTAACATAGACATACTGCTCTGGTATATGCGAGGCAAACTGCTGGTTAATAACAGCATATATACCGTCGAAAGAAGTATTTGCTTTCTCAACATGAACGCCAAACGTATTGTGGTTAATCGGCATCCCAAACGAAAATGCTACTATCTGCTCATCAATCCAGATGGCCCCTCCGGTCAAACCCAATTGGTCAAAATGAAGCAAAGCGTATGCCAGCGATTGTCGCTCGTCCTGCAACGCTTCGTTTTCCTGACAGTTATTCTGCATACACCACTCCGATTCCAAAGCCAAACAATCGGAAAGAATATCAGATGTTATCGGTTTATAAATAAACTCGTATTCACTTTTAAAGCGATTGATATGGTTGCGTTTGGGCTGATAACGTTTCCCTTGTAACCGTACCAGATCGTCTCGCAAATAGATATAATCGAAATAATCCCGTTCAGGAATAAATCTAAAATCACCGGGAAACAAGCGATCCAAACTCGTAATCGACCCGGGTGTTATCCCCAACAGACACAACGGATGGCCCTTGGAAAGAGAATCATTTTCCAACAAAAGGATGGCCTTTTTCAAATCCCCCTCTCCTACCGGCATCATATAGGCAACCCGTCCGCCCTCTATATAAAACCGGATAAGAAGCATATTATCGACTACCGCGAACTCGCTGTCATACAAAAAACGCCAACTGCACATATTGGCAAAAGAGAAATCGCAATTCTGATTATTACTCTGCCAAGTAAATGAGGTGATAAGCTTCTTATCATCTATGCTTATCGGCTTAAATACCAGATTTTCCATATTTTATCGAGAAATGTAGTCTTTATTTATATTTCTATTATATTGTTATTTACACCTCAAAAAGCGAATTGTTCTCCCCCAAGACAAAGTTTTAAATAACCGGACGGAGAAGCCACAAACACAAAAACAAGAGTACAGCCATCCAATAGGAAACATTGGCAGCCTTACTGTTTACCTCTATTTTCAACAATACACGGAACGTATGCAGCACAACGGCAAAAAGAAACCAGATCGTAACATTGATCATCTCATCGTCATACTCTCGCCACAGATACAAGAATCTGACATATTGGTACTGCAAAACATTGAATACAAGTATTAACACAGCAGCAGCCACAACTTGAAAGAAGTGATTCTTTATCGAATGACAAAGTGAGGCCGTACAATAAACCAACAACGCCCAATTTATCCCCCACAACACAGGATATACATAATCCTTAAAGCCGTTGTATCCGTATTCAAAGGGATAAATCCGGTGAATGAATTCCTGATAATATCCTCCTCCGAAACAAGTTATCAACACACCCCCAAAAACAATCAATAAAAAGAACAGAATGCGAACGGCTCTTTTCTTCAAAGGCTGCTTTCTTTTTTGTCGGTTTCGAATAAACAATACCCACAACAATACCGGCACAAACAACCCTATTAAACGAACAATATCTCTCGCCACCGGAATGATCATCCCGAATAGCAACAGGATAAAGAGACATACGATAGCCGTTATCAACTGTTTTTTCATAAAAAGCGCCCCAGCCTTCCTTTAAAGATTCCAAATCCGCCAAGCCTCATCGGCCTGCAAAAGAAGCATTTCCAGACCATTCTTTACAACAGCCCCTCGGGCCTTGGCCTTTTTCATAAAGAGTGTCTCTTCCGGATTGTAGATTACATCGTAAGCCAATGTCCCCGGTGCAATTAAATCATACGGAATATGGGGACAAAATTCTACGTTGGGATACATCCCCAACGGTGTGGTATTGACAATAATCTTATATCTCTCCATAATAAATTTATCCAGATCAGGATAACTGAGTTGCCCTTTGCTGGGCATACGGGAAACATATACGGGATGAATACCCAAATCTTCCAGAGCACAATAGACCGCTTTGGAAGCTCCTCCCGTACCCAAAATCAAAGCATCGGCACATCCAATAGGGAGTAATGGCTCGATGGACTTTTTAAACCCGACAACATCCGAGTTGTATCCTACCAGACGTATCCGATTCTTTTGTCGGATAAATTTTATGACATTTACTGCTCCTATGCGTTCTGCCTTTTCGTCCAGATCATCCAGGTATTTTATCACACTCTCCTTATATGG
>DVNA01000171.1 GCA_018714665.1 Candidatus Gallibacteroides avistercoris
GAGAAAAAATATCACCATACCGATTGTTGCCATCGGAGGCATTACGGCACACGACATATCAGCCATCATGGAGACCGGCGTCAAGGGAATAGCCCTTTCCGGATCTATTCTTCGTTCGCCCAATCCGGTGGAAGAAACAGCAAATATTTTAAATATCATCAAATATAACCAAATATGAAGAAACTTATTATCGGAGGGAAAGAGTTTTCATCCCGTTTGTTTCTGGGAACCGGGAAATTCAGTTCCAGTTCTATCATGGAAAAAGCCATTGCAGCATCCGGAACCCAGATGGTAACAGCTGCCATGAAACGCATCGACTTAGAAAATGCAAACGACGATATGTTGGTACATATCAACCAGGAGCAAGTACAACTGTTACCCAACACCTCTGGGGTGCGCAACGCCGAGGAAGCGATATTCGCTGCACAACTGGCAAGAGAAGCTTTCGGAACAAATTTCCTCAAATTAGAGATTCATCCCGACCCGCGTTATCTGTTGCCCGATCCGATGGAAACGCTAAAAGCGACGGAAGAGTTGGTAAAAATGGGCTTTGTCGTACTCCCGTATATCCAGGCAGACCCCGTATTGTGTAAACGTTTGGAAGAGGTCGGAGCGGCCACCGTTATGCCCCTGGGGGCTCCCATCGGTACCAACAAGGGGTTACGTACACGTGATATGCTGGAAATCATCATCAGCCAAAGCAACGTTCCCGTTGTGGTAGATGCCGGTATAGGGGCTCCCTCGCACGCAGCGGAAGCACTTGAAATGGGTGCCGACGCCGTTTTGGTAAATACGGCAATCGCCATCGCCGGCGACCCGATAAAGATGGCCGAAGCTTTTAAACAAGCCGTAGAAGCCGGACGGACTGCTTATGAGGCAGGACTGGGAAAAACCGGAATCATTGCAGAAGCCAGCAGTCCATTAACCTCTTTCTTAGACTAAACCCAGAACAGATGCAAACCAAAAAAATTATCAAAGATTCGTATCCCGGATCGGAGAAAATCTACCTGCCGGGCAAGATACATGATATCCGGGTGGGGATGAGAAAAGTTAAACTGACCGATACGGTAAAGATTGTTGAAGGAAAACGTATAGCCACCCCCAACGGACACGTATATATCTACGATACCAGCGGGGCCTATACCGACCCGAATATCGAAGTGGACCTGAAAAAAGGGCTTCCCCGGTTACGCGAAACGTGGATAAAACAACGCGCAGATGTGGAACAACTTCCGGAAATATCCTCGGAATACGGGAAACAACGGTTAAATGATCCTTCGCTCGATTCGCTTCGGTTTGAGCACATACAACTACCGTACCGGGCCAAAAAGGGAAAACAGATTACACAACTGTATTATGCCCGGCAAGGAATCATCACCCCCGAAATGGAATATGTAGCCATCCGGGAAAATCTCCAAAACGAAGAACTGGGAATTCCCTCGCACATCACCCCCGAGTTTGTCCGCGACGAAGTGGCGGCAGGACGTGCCATCATCCCGGCAAACATCAACCACCCGGAGGCAGAACCGATGATTATCGGCCGTAACTTTCTGGTAAAACTGAATACTAATATCGGGAACTCCGCCATGTCGTCCAGCATCGAAGAGGAAGTAGAAAAAGCCGTATGGAGCTGCCGTTGGGGCGGAGATACGTTGATGGATCTCTCTACGGGTGCCAACATACACGAAACGCGCGAATGGATTATCCGCAACTGCCCCGTACCGGTAGGTACCGTACCTATTTATCAGGCGTTGGAGAAAGTAAACGGCGATGTCAAAAAACTGACCTGGGAAATCTACCGTGATACCTTAATTGAACAATGCGAACAGGGAGTCGATTACTTTACCATCCATGCCGGTGTATTAAAAGCCCATGCAAAACTGGTAGGGAAACGGCTTACCGGAATTGTTTCGCGGGGAGGTTCCATCATGACCCAATGGTGCCAGCTATTCAACCAGGAAAACTTTTTATATACCCGTTTTGATGAAATATGCGATATCCTGGCCGCTTACGACGTGGCCGTATCGCTGGGCGACGGAATGCGTCCGGGATCCATACACGACGCCAACGACGAGGCCCAATTTCTCGAACTCGACGTATTGGGAGAACTTACCCAAAAAGCATGGGCGCACAACGTACAGGTAATTATCGAAGGACCGGGACACGTGCCCATGCAAAAAATCAAAATCAACATGGAACGGCAACTTTCAGCGTGCATGGAAGCACCGTTCTACACGTTAGGCCCCTTAACCACCGACATCGCTCCCGGATACGACCACATTACATCGGCCATCGGTGCGGCACAAATCGCCTGGTACGGAACTGCCATGATCTGTTACGTGACCCCCAAAGAACACTTGGGGTTGCCCAACCGGGAGGATGTACGTAACGGAGTGATCGCATACAAGATAGCCGCCCATGCGGCCGACCTGGCCAAAGGACATCCCGGAGCACAAGTTCGCGACGACGCATTGAGCAAGGCCCGGTTCGATTTTCGGTGGAAAGACCAGTTCAACCTGTCGTTAGACCCGGAAAGAGCCCTCGAATACTACCGGGAAAGCTCCAAGAACGACGAGGATTACTGTACCATGTGCGGCCCCAATTTCTGTGCCATGCGTATCACCCACAACATAAAAGAGTGCGAACATCAAAATAATTGAAAACAATCCTTTATGAACAGAGATTACACGGTTTTTCTCAAAAAACGGCTGACACCGCATTTCATAAACGGGATAGTACTCCTGATAAAACAGTATCCCGAAGATATGGATACGGTTTACCGGCTGATGTACGACCCGGACACAACTGTTTCGTGGAGAGCGGCCTGGGCTTGCGAAAAACTGTGTGCAGAATTCCCGGAATGGTTTCTGGACAAACGGGACGAATTAATGAAATATGCTCTGGGCCACCCCCACGAAGGAACCAAACGATTGATTCTTTCCATCTTAAACAAACTGCCCGTAACCAAGCCTATTTCGATACCGTTCCTAAACGCCTGTTTCGAAGGGATGTTTTCACCGGAAGAGCCGGCTGCCGTACAAACGCTGTATATGAAACTGTCATACCGATTGTGTATGGAAGAACCGGAGCTGTTGCCGGAATTACAAATGTTATTAGAAAGTACAAATCCCGAGTACTATTCTACCGCTGTCAGAACAGCACGCAAGAATATGTTGCTCCGGATCAATAAAACGAAGAAAAAATGTTTTCAGAAGAATTAGAAAAATATCCATGGGATGAGGTAACCGACCAGATTTATTCAAAAACGGCCAACGATGTAGAAACGGCACTGTGTAAGGAACATCTCTCCGTGGACGACTTCATGGCCCTGGTCTCTCCTGCCGCAGCTGCATACCTGGAACCGATGGCGGCATTGAGCCGGAAATATACGCAACAACGTTTCGGGAAAACCGTACAAATGTACGTCCCGCTGTACATCACCAACTCTTGTACAAACCATTGCGTGTATTGCGGATTCCAGCACGACAACCCCATTGCCCGCGTCATACTGAAAGACGAGGAGATTATCAACGAATGTAAAGCCATCCGTCAAATAGGCCCTTTTGAGAATCTCTTGATTGTTACGGGCGAAAATCCCCGCGATGCAGGTGTCGACTACATCGAAAACGCACTCCGGCTTGCCCGGCCCTATTTTGCCAACCTGAGCATCGAGGTGATGCCCCTGAAAAGCGAAGAGTATTACCGGCTGACGAAAGCCGGGCTGAACGGTGTAGTTTGTTTCCAAGAAACCTACAACAAGGCCCGTTACAACATTTACCACCCCAAAGGGATGAAATCAAAATTTGAATGGCGTGTCAACGGGTTCGACCGCATGGGACAGGCCAATGTCCACAAAATAGGGATGGGCGTATTAATCGGGTTGGAAGAGTGGCGTACCGATACCACGATGATGGCCATTCATCTGCGTTACCTGCAAAAGCATTACTGGAAAACCCGGTACAGTGTCAACTTCCCACGAATGCGCCCCTCAGAAGGACATTTCAAACCAAACGTCATCATGCAGGACAAGGAGTTGGCCCAACTTATCTTTGCCTACCGAATTTTCGACCACGACGTAGATATCTCGGTATCCACTCGTGAGAATCCTCATTTCAGAGACCATATTGCTACCTTAGGCGCTACTTCGATAAGTGCCGGTTCGAAGACCGAACCGGGCGGCTATTATACCTATCCGCAGGCCCTGGAACAATTCTCGGTCAACGACGATCGTACACCACAAGAGGTAGAAACAGCCATTAAAAAACTGGGATATGAAGTAGTATGGAAAGACTGGGATGAAACATTCGACCGCTAACATGGAACGATACCACAGACATATCCTGTTGAAAGAGATCGGTCCCGAGGGGCAACGCAAATTGAACAACGCCGCGGTACTGATTGTCGGTGTAGGAGGCTTAGGCTCTCCCGTATCGCTCTATCTGGCAGCCGCCGGCGTAGGACGCATCGGTCTAATGGATGACGATACCGTATCGGAAAGTAACCTGCAAAGGCAGGTTCTATATACGACAGAAGAGATCGGACTTCCCAAAGTTGTCTGTGCTGAAAAACGGCTGAAAGCCCTCTCCCCGGAAACAATCATCGAAACCTACCCCTACCGGTTGGAAAATGAAAACGCCGTATCAATCATCTCACAATACGATATAGTGGTGGACGGGTGCGACAATTACACCACCCGTTACCTGATAAACGACACCTGCCTGCAACTGGGGAAACCATACGTATATGGGACCATCGGCGAGTTTCAAGGTCAGGTTGCCGTATTCAACTACCTGAACGGATTTTCTTACCGGGACATCTATCCGGACGAAAGTTACCTAACCTCGCTCCCCCGCCCCGAACAGGGGGTGATGGGGGCCGTTCCGGGTATTGTCGGCTCTATCGAAGCGGCCGAAACCATCAAGATCATCACCGGAGCAGGTAATACACTCAACAACAGACTATTGACCATCGACATTCTGAACATGGAGGTCAATATCTTGTCATTCCAAAAATGAACCTGTTTTTTACTCGGACCTCTGAAACAGTTTTTTGTTCCTTAAAAGAAGTTCAAGACAATACCCGGACGAATCGGGATATATCAAAAATATTCATTAATTTCGCACACAAAATCAAAACAAACGAAACTATGGCAAAACCGTCGATACCAAAGGGTACGAGAGACTTCTCGCCCGTGGAAATGGCTAAAAGGAACTACATATTCAATACGATTCGGGAGGTATTCCACCTGTTTGGATTCCAACAGATAGAAACCCCGGCCATGGAGAACCTCTCTACCCTGATGGGGAAATACGGAGAAGAGGGCGACAAATTGCTCTTTAAAATCTTAAACTCTGGCGATTTCCTGTCGGAAGCCTCCGACGAAGAGCTCTCCTGCCGCAATACCCTGAAACTGGCTCCGAAGTTGTGCGAAAAAGGATTACGGTACGACCTGACCGTACCGTTTGCCCGTTTCGTGGTGATGCACAGAAACGAGATAAGTTTCCCGTTCAAACGCTACCAGATACAACCGGTATGGCGTGCCGACCGTCCCCAGAAAGGTCGTTACCGGGAATTCTACCAGTGCGATGCCGACGTGGTAGGTTCCGACTCGCTGTTGAACGAAGTAGAACTGATTCTGATGACCGATGAGGTATTCCACCGTTTCGGTATCCGGACCTGCATCAAAGTCAACAACCGGAAAATATTAAGCGGTATTGCTGAAATCATCGGCGAACCGGACAAGATTGTCGACATTACCGTAGCGATTGACAAACTTGATAAGATCGGGCTGGAAAAAGTAAACGAAGAGCTTCGGGAAAAGAACATCTCAGAAAAAGCCATCGACCTGCTGCAACCGATTATCCTGCTGCAAGGGACAAACCGGGAGAAACTCCAAACCCTCCAATCCGTACTGGCTTCATCCGAAATCGGTATGAAAGGTATCGAAGAATTAACATACATCCTCGACAAAATAGAAGATGCCAACCTTCGTGCCACGTTTGAAATAGATTTGACATTGGCCCGCGGGCTCAACTACTATACGGGAGCCATTTTCGAAGTAAAAGCCTTGGATGTACAAATAGGCAGTATCACCGGCGGTGGTCGATATGACAACCTGACTGGCGTATTCGGAATGCCGGGAGTATCTGGTGTTGGTATCTCATACGGAGCAGATCGCATATTCGACGTTCTGAATCAATTAGATCTCTACCCGAAAGACTCCTTGCAAACTACTCAAATCATGTTTGTCAATTTCGGTAAAACAGAAGAGGAGTATTGCATTGCCTGTGCCAGACAACTCAGGAAAGAGGGCATACGTACGGAAATATATCCGGAAGCCTCAAAAATGAAAAAACAGATGGGATATGCCGATGCCAAACAAATTCCATACGTAGCCTTAGCCGGCGAAAACGAAATAGCAGCAGAAAAAATCACCGTCAAAAATATGTCGAGCGGAGAACAAAAATTGCTCTCCGTCGAAGAATTAATCACATTGTTCAAATAATAAAAAATGATAGAAATCAGAGAAGCAAGTATCCACGACTGCCAATTAATACGAGAGCTGGCCTCCCAAGCATTCAGCCATACTTACAGACATATCTTATCGCCCGAACAACTCGATTATATGTTTGAATGGATGTATTCTGAGAAATCCCTCTTAGAACAAATGACCGAACAACATCACCACTTTTTCATCGCTTCGTACGACCAACAGGCGTGCGGCTACATCTCCGTAGAGAGAGAAGAGAAACGGTTGTTTCATATCCAGAAAATATATGTATTACCCCAAATGCAAGGAAAAAAAATAGGAAAACACTTAATAGAAAAAGCTTTTTCCTATATCAGAGGCCTTGTCGCTCCGGACGAGAGTGTTACCGTAGAACTGAATGTAAACCGACAGAACAAAGCTACCGGATTTTACAAACGCATGGGATTTTCCATTGCTCGAAGCGGAGACTTCCCGATTGGGAACGGATTCTTTATGAACGATTATATCATGGCCGTCCAGATTTAAAGATGGCCATCGCTATTTTTCGGACTTCACTACCGGATAATTGTGCTTGATCCAATCGTCCAACCCTTTATCCAGATCATATATCTTCTTAAATCCTGCTTTCGATAACTTGTCAGCTGCTTTTTTGCTGCGCACCCCTCCTTTACAATACACCGCAACCGGCTTTCCGGCATCCAACGCTTGAATCTGCTTGTCAAAGTCGAGACTCTTAATATCCATATTCACAGCCTTCTCGATATGTCCTTGACGATACTCCTCGGGCGTACGAGCATCTACAATCTGAATGGCATCATCAGACAACAGTTGCTGAAACTCAGGCGTAGACATCGACTGATAATTCTTTTGCTGCGAACAACTACCTCCAATAAACGGCAATAACATCAGAAGAAGAAATAAATTTTTCATAAACAAGATTTCCTTTTTTCAGTTTTAATATATAACAAATTCACATCTCAAAAGTTGCCACGATAACTCTTACAAAATAAGTAAATACAACCGAAACAAACCAAAGAAAAATCGCCAGACAAGACACCAATTTACCAAAGCGTACACCAATAAGGACCTATTAACCTGAGATGACAGGCCG
>DVNA01000172.1 GCA_018714665.1 Candidatus Gallibacteroides avistercoris
CGAAAGGCGAGAGCAGAGACAAATGAAAACAGCGTTTTCAAATGTGGCTATGCCGAGCCGAATCCTATATTATTCAAATATAGCGAAAGGCGAGAGCAGAGACAAATGAAAACAGAGTTTTCAAATGTGGCTATGCCGAGCCGAATCCTATATTATTCAAATATAGCGAAAGGCGAGAGCAGAGACAAATGAAAACAGCGTTTTCAAATGTGGTTATGCCGAGCCGAATCCTACTGTTATCCAAATATAGCAAAACTTTGGTCAAGGCAAGGTACAAACAAAAATATATTCCGTTCTGTTCCCCGAAATCGATCCCAACTGAAACGATTCTCTCATTATTTATATAAAAACTCTTGAAATAGATTCGGGCAATAAAATATCGAATCTACTTTTTTACTACTTTTGCACCAAAATTAAAGCACAACAAAACAATCACATAGCTATGGAGTACAATTTTAGAGAAATCGAGCAAAAATGGCAACAATATTGGAAAGAGAACCAAACATATCGGGTAACGGAAAACAGAGAAAAGCCCAAATTCTATGTTCTCGACATGTTTCCTTATCCTTCGGGAGCCGGTCTCCACGTAGGACACCCGCTGGGATACATCGCTTCGGACATCTACTCCCGCTATAAACGATTGAAAGGATTCAACGTGCTGCATCCGATGGGATACGACGCTTACGGACTTCCCGCCGAACAGTACGCCATACAGACCGGACAGCATCCGGCCATCACCACCACCAAAAACATCAACCGCTACCGCGAGCAACTGGACAAAATCGGGTTCTGCTTCGATTGGAGCCGCGAGATACGCACCTGCGACCCCGAATACTACAAATGGACCCAATGGGCCTTTATCCAGATGTTCAACAGCTACTACTGCAACGACAAGAAACAGGCCCGTCCCATCTCGGAACTGATAAAGGCTTTCGCTCAACAAGGGACAGAAGGGCTGAACGCCGCCTGCGGACAAGAACTGCAATTTACCGCCGAAGAGTGGAACGCCAAATCGGAAAAGGAACAGCAACAGATTCTGATGAATTACCGCATCGCCTACCTGGGCGACACCATGGTAAACTGGTGCCCGGCCTTAGGGACGGTGCTTGCCAACGACGAGGTGAGCGAAGGGGTCTCCATCCGCGGAGGACATCCCGTAGAACAAAAGATGATGCGCCAATGGTGCCTGCGGGTATCGGCCTATGCACAACGGTTGCTCGACGGGCTTGAAACCATTGACTGGACCGAATCGCTGAAAGAGACCCAACGCAACTGGATAGGTCGCTCGGAAGGAGCAGAAATGCAATTCAAGGTGGCCAACTCGGATGTAGAGCTGACCATCTTTACCACCCGTGCCGACACCATTTTCGGAGTAACGTTCATGGTGCTGGCTCCCGAAAGCGACTACGTAAACCAGGTAACGACCCCCGAACAGAAAGCCGAAGTAGAGGCCTATCTGGAAGCTATCAAACACCGGACCGAACGGGAACGCATGATGGACAAATCAGTTACGGGCGTATTCTCCGGAGCTTACGCCATCAACCCGCTTAACGGGAAACAGATCCCAATCTGGATCAGCGACTATGTGTTGGCCGGATACGGTACGGGAGCGATTATGGCCGTCCCGGCACACGACAGCCGCGACTACGACTTTGCCAAGAAATTCCACCTCGACATCATCCCGCTCATCAAGGGGTGCGACGTCTCCGAATCGAGCTTCGACGCCAAGGAGGGTATCGTAGAGAACTCCTGCGGCAACGGGCTGGATCTGAACGGGCTGACGGTAAAAGAGGCCATCGCCAAAACCAAGCAGTTTATTGCCGAAAAGGGACTGGGACGCGTCAAGGTGAATTACCGCCTGCGCGATGCCATTTTCAGCCGCCAACGCTATTGGGGAGAGCCCTTCCCGGTATATTACAAAGAGGGGATGCCCTATATGCTCGACGAGAAAGAGCTGCCGTTGCTCCTGCCCGAAATAGACAAGTTCCTGCCCACGGAAAAGGGAGAACCACCGTTGGGGCACGCCAAAAACTGGGAAACGGCCGACCACTTCCCGTTGGAACTCTGCACCATGCCCGGCTTTGCCGGATCGTCGGCCTACTACCTGCGCTATATGGACCCGCACAACGACCAGGCGCTGGTCGATCCGCAGATAGACCGCTACTGGCGTAATGTGGACCTTTATGTAGGAGGAACCGAACACGCCACCGGACACCTGATTTACAGCCGGTTCTGGAACAAATTCCTGTTCGACCTCGGTATCGTGTGCGAAGAAGAACCGTTCCACAAACTGATCAACCAGGGGATGATACAGGGACGTTCCAATTTCGTTTACCGCATTAAAGATACCAACACGTTTGTGTCGTACAACCTCAAATCGCAATACGACACCACCCCGATACACGTAGATGTAAACATCGTCAGCAACGACATCCTGGATATAGAGGCCTTCCGCAACTGGCGGCCCGAATTTAAAACGGCTGAGTTTATCCTCGAAGAGGGGAAATACGTCTGCGGATGGGCGGTAGAAAAGATGTCGAAATCGATGTTCAACGTGGTGAACCCCGACGACATCGTAGAGCGTTACGGTGCCGACACGCTGCGGCTGTACGAAATGTTCTTGGGGCCCATCGAACAAAGCAAACCCTGGGATACCAACGGGATAGACGGCGTACACCGCTTCCTGCGCAAATTGTGGGGACTGTTCTACAAAGGGGATGCCTGGTTGATTACCGACCAGACCCCGACCAAAGAGGAGTTAAAATCGCTGCATAAGCTGATTAAAAAGGTAAGCTGGGACATCGAGAACTTCTCGTTCAACACCTCCATCAGTGCATTTATGATCTGTATCAACGAACTCTCGGCCCTCAAATGCAACAAAAAAGCCATCTTGCAAGAGGTGGTCATCTTGCTTGCTCCCTTTGCCCCACACCTGGCAGAAGAGTTGTGGCACCAGTTGGGCAACGCCGATACCGTATGCGATGCCCCCTGGCCCGTAGCCAACGAAGAGTACCTGAAAGAGGATATGGTTACATACGCCATTTCGTTTAACGGAAAAGTTCGTTTCAGCATGGAATTCAAAGCCGGAACCGATAAGGCCGAGGTTGAAAAAGAGGCGCTGGCTCACCCCTCTTCGGCTAAATGGCTGGAAAGCAAAAGTCCCCAAAAGGTCATTGTAGTACCCAACAAGATTGTCAACATCGTATTATAGGCCCAACCGTACGGGATATCCCGTACGGTTTCCAACACAAACCAACCCAAAATGATTCATCTGCAATTTTTCGGATTATGGAGAAACGTTAAGGACTTTGCCCTGATCTTCTTAGGGTTGGTCCTCTACTCCTTCGGGTGGACTTGTTTTCTCCTGCCTCTGGGCGTAACAACGGGCGGAATAACCGGCTTTGCTGCACTCATTTTCTATGCAACCGGTATCCCCATCGGCGCTACCTATTTTGTCATCAACGTGGCACTGTTGCTGGTAGCCATCAAGATATTGGGATTCCAGTTTTGCATCCGCACCATCTTCGGGGTATTCGGTATGTCTGCGCTGCTCTCGTTCTTCCAGGCTATCCTGAAAGTACCTATTATCGAAGACGAACCCTTTATGTCGTGCGTCATCGGGGGGATGATGTGCGGAACGGCCTTAGGCATCGTTTTCACCTCAAACGGGAGTACAGGTGGTACCGACATCATTGCCGCCATCGTCAACAAATACCGTAATATATCGCTGGGACGGGGTATCTTGTATTGCGATATCCTGATTACCCTCTCCTCGTACATCGTCTTCCACGACATCTCGAAAGTAGTATTCGGTCTGGTGACGATGGTCATCACCACCTATACCTGTGACATGGTAATCAACGGCGCCCGCCGGTCGGTACAGTTTCTTATATTCTCCGAAAAATATCCGGAAATAGCTACCCGCATCAACAAAGATCTGCACCGGGGAGTAACGGTACTTGACGGTATGGGATGGTACTCGAAAAATCCCAGGAAAGTGTTGGTTGTACTTGCCAAGCGGTATGAATCGGTAACTATTTTCCGCCTGATAAAGGAGATAGACCCCAAAGCCTTTATCTCGCAGGCCAACGTCGTTGGGGTTTACGGAGAGGGATTCGACAAGATAAAAGTACGATGAAACAGATTGTTTTTGCCACCAACAACCCGCACAAGCTGGAAGAAATCCGTCAAATAGCGGGGACAAACTTGAAGATTCTCAGCCTGGCTGAGATCGATTGCCACGACGATATTCCGGAAACGGCCGATACGCTTGAAGGGAATGCCCTGATCAAGGCCCGTTACATCAAGGAGAAATACGGATACGACTGTTTTGCCGACGACACCGGTCTGGAAATCGTAGCCTTAGGTAACGAACCGGGGGTCTACTCGGCCCGCTATGCGGGAAAAGATTGCAACCCGCAGCGGAACATGGAAAAGGTTCTGAACAAGATGAAGGGAATAGAAAACCGACAAGCCTCATTCCGTACGGTCATCGCGCTGATATTGGGGAACGAAACTCATCTGTTTGAAGGCTCCATACCCGGAGAAATCACCACCGGAAAACGAGGTGATGCAGGATTCGGTTACGACCCGATTTTCCAACCCACAGGCTATTCCCTGACATTTGCAGAACTGGGAGAGGAAGAAAAGAACAAAATCAGCCACCGGGCCATTGCTACCGGAAAGCTATTGCAGTTTCTTCGTAACATCCTCTAACCAAAAAAATCTTATTAAAAGAGACAGCCAGACATCTTATCTTCTGGAAAATAGCACTTTACAGGCCGTACTATATTCTTCCAAAGAGGTATCATTCATTAAAGGTTTAAAAAAGCTATTAATCGGTAACTTTCAACCGTTTTTATGGTTATATTTAGAGAGATAAAAACGATTAAAATTTACGCGTTATGAAAAAATGGATGATTTTAAGTGCCATCTGCCTGCTCATCAGCAATCTGTCCATACAGGCACAGGAAGACTCTTCTGATACCATACAAAAGGGAACGACTATCAAAGATCTTTTGGAATCGCGCCAATTCAAGATTACGGCAGAATCGACCTTCGGACGAGAAGGGAATGTATTTTTAAGCGAAGCTGTTCCCGGATGGAGATCGGGAGGACAGGTCATTGCCTCGCGTACCGTCTTGCCCGGATTCTATCTAAAACTTTTCGGCGATAAAATGGTCAAAACCAACCTGCCATTCCTCGGAAAGTTGGAGAGTATGAAAAAATGTTCGGAACCCCATATCCTGGTAGAATCGACCTACACGAATTTTAAAATAAAAGATCGCGGGAAAAAGGGTTACCGGGTGACTTTCAAGTTCAACGACCGGGACAACAGCTATTTTGAGGCCCGGATAGACATCAACCCGGAAGGGGAAGCCTATATGGTAATCAGTTCGCGCAACCGTACCGACGCCATCTATCGGGGACATCTAGTAGATGTAGACGCCAAATAGACTTAGATGAACAGCCTAGACACAAGAGAGGTGCATCCCGTGGGATGCACCTCTCTTGTGTTTCCCTATCTTTTTCCCATAAGATTAAAAAAACTACGGGAACGACTTATCCGAACAAATCATTCAACAGGCGGGCCAACCGATAACCGGCTTTGAGTATCTGCTTTTCGGCCAACGGACCGGCCAGATTCAAGAAATCGCGCCCCTGCGTGCTCCCCTTGGGGGCCCAGTCATATATGACCCGGCAATCAACAGCCGTTTCATGGAACCATTCACGAGGAGAACCGGCCGCCAACGCCTTTTTCTCTTTCCGGGAGCAACGGTCCAGCTGTTGTTGCCACTCGGTATAGTACCACTTCCGGTTCGACTCGATGACGTAACTGTCCCAAACGGAATGATAACTGTACTCTTTGTTGTTTATCTTTATGTTGTAATTGCTTATTCCGGGATAGCGTACATGGGTGGGGCAATGCATATCTCCCACCAGGTGAATGACATATTTGAGGTTCACCACCAGCGTAGAATCGTCCAGCTGCTTATAGTCCTGCAACAACTTAATGGCATCTTCCAATGCCGAGACGGCATCTCCGCCCGGCTTGCGAACGGCATCGGTATAGTAAAAATCTTCGTTCACGGCTGCGGTATGCCACTGGGAGGTATGCTTGTATGCCGGGGTAGCCCGATAATCGTCCATCCACGAGGCATCATATACGATGGAGTGGCCCAAATACTTCTCTATTCTCTTTTCTGCTTTTTTCGTCAGATTGCACGCGGCAATACAGGCAATGGCATCGTGTCCTATACGGCCCCATCCCATGGCGGTCTGCGACACGCAAACCGACAGGGTAATCCATAAAATCAAAAATCTTTTCATCTGTTTTTAATCTAATAAATATGGTTACTATTCGGTTCAAAATAAGGCTGCATTTCTCAGAGGATTCTTCCCCCGAAAAGCTCTCCCTATAAATATTCTATTTCATAATAAATTGTACCGTTGGAACCATCCAAGTAAAAAATATTTCCTTTAACAGGTTTTATCTCCTTGCCTGTACGCATTCCCCGATGATCCAGTAGATGAATCCTGACCGGACGAGGCAAACGAAGTCGGGCAGAAACGGACTCCATCAACAACGGAGCCTTGCCTTTGTTTATCAACCGGGAGGATTGGTCATCGTAACTCATCCCGGTATTCCGGGCACGTGAAACAAGGGTTACAAATGCCCGGGAGGTTTCGTCCAGAGAGACTCCCTTCTCCAACGAAGTCAACAACATAACGGCAAAAGGATTTTGTTGGTCCAGACGATAACGGATGTTGCCCAAAGCCAGCTCCTTGCCGGCATTGAATCCGACGGCCGCCCGGCTGCAAGGCGTCTGCATGGTAAAATATCCTCGCTCCTTGACGTTCCACACAAATTGTCCGGTGGTACTGCGATACTCCTGCTGCCTCTTGTCGTAATAGGCCAGGTAATCCTGCTGGGGTGGGGTCTCCTGGTATTCCTCCACAAACCGGTTGGAGACCCGCCCCATGGCCATAGCCTCGGGAGGGATGATGCCCTCGAACTGTTTCTGGTCGCCTTGCTGTTCGATGCGGGAACGGAAGCCTAATTTCCCTTCCATAAAGCTGGGTACGTGCAACCGGCAGACTCCGATATCGGCTCCTGTCCGGATATCTCCATGTTGGATCATGCGCGACAAGGCAGGATAAAGGGCCATCTGCAACGGACTGTCGGCGTTGTAGATATTCCCGCCGGGGACCTCAACGGTCGAGGTAATAGCGGGATGATTCGAGGCAAAGGCAAACGAGGCATCCCAGCCCTGTAACCCCAATCCATACAGCGCAACAATGGGGGCAGACTCGGCCGTCCATTCGTTGGGGATCAGACTCATCCATTCGGACAAGACAAACGGCCGACCCTCCACCTGCTGCATCCCGGTGCCCAACAACCCGCTGCCGGGCTGCGAAAGCATGGAGGCGTTATTGAATTCTCCCTCTTTGAGGATATGTCCGCCGCCTCCACCAAAATAGTTATGACGGTCGATAACCCCCACCTTGTAATCGGCATAGAGGTTGTAATAGTGGCCGATATGGTCTCCGGCCTGCCAGCAACTGCCCACAATAGCCCCTTTGTATCCGGTAGCCCGTATCGCAGCCACCATCTTGTTGTAATAGGCCTGCTGACATTCGTAAATGAAACGGGCCGAATCATACAGACGCTTACGGTACTGGGGCATCTTTTCGAACGCATCGTGGCTGAAATACCACTGATGGGGCATGGGATGGATGTTTTCGTTGGCAAGGCTCTCGTCCGGATAACACTCCTTGAAAACATGGAAGGCTTTGCCCCAACTCTTTTCGAGAGCCTCCTGGGTACCGTATTTCTGTTTCAACCATCGGGAAAACTTTTGACATATCAACGCCTTGTAGGTAGGACACGCCTCCATCCACTGCAAGGTGGTAGGGAAAAAGGCATTGTCTTCGTTCTGCAACTCAATAAAACTCAATGCCGGGTCGTCGGCATACCGCATCCCGGTATAGGGATTGTGATGGTTGAGCATATTTACGGTAAGCTCTATCGAGAGCTGTTGCAAATCTTCGGCAAAATGAACCAGACCGAGAGTGCTCCCTTTCAGGTGGTTACTTCCCGCCCTGACAATCTCGTCGTAGGCCAATATCCGAGTACTGTCGGCAGGCCGAACCCGGTGTCCGTAGATGTGCGACCAACCGGCATAGGTACCCTGCTCTTTCAATTTGTGATGAAAATAGTCGAGCCGGTCAAACAGACGGGCCTCTATGACGGTAGAACCGGGCAACGGGGCTGTTCCGTCCCAGGTAAATTTATGGAAACGGACAGCATTTACACCCTGTCTGGCCAAATAGGTACTCCACCTATCGGCCAGCTCCTTTTGCGGAAAGGCTCCCATGTTGCAGATGTTTACGCCCCAAAACTTGACGGGGGTTCCATCGGCAAAACAGTAGTCATTCCCTTCCATCAAAAGCCAGCCGTGCTTGCCGGCAGGAGCATCCAGACACGATGCGGCATTCAAAATGGAGGCCGAATCGAGCGACGGCCCCTGAAAAGGATACCACGTTTGGGCGAACAGAAAAGATTCTGTACACAGAATACAAAAAAATACAATAACAAAAATACGTTTCTTTTTCATACATTTTCTAGTTAACTGCTACAATTATCCGTTTATACGAGGCCAACGAAGGGATACCGTCATCCCTCACTGTCAATATTAAATGAAGTTCTTTCCCAGAAGCATCTTCTGGAATCAGTATTCTTGCCCGGGAGGTATTTTCTCCTTTTATCGTTACTTTCCGAGAATATGGATTTACCCCGGCAAATTGATAATGTTGCCACTCATAGTACAGATTGTCTTTGTCCGGATCCTTGCATTTTCCGGCATCTATTTGAACGGTTTCCCCTGCTTTTGCTGCAATAACGGAAGGCAGGCTTTGGGGTATGACCGGATAATGGTTTGCTTCCTTGTATGATTTTACACACCAGTCCATCCTAGCAGCAAAATCATTTTGTATATCTTTCAGCCATATCCACTGCCCGTGTAACCTGTCTCCTCCATCTACGGCATCTGAATAAAATCTTTCTCCTTGATTAACAAAACGGCCTCCCCAACAGCCAAATTCCGGATGTTCTGGTGCATACAAGCCATTATTGATCAAATAAAAGAAAGCAGGCGAATCTCCTTCACTAAAATAAGACTGAGGATAACTGGCACCCAAGTCTCCATGACCGGACTTTACATTTTCTGTCATCCAGTTTTCACTAAATATCTTATCCTTGGAATAAGGATGTCCTTCATGCTGATAATTGAGCGCGGTAAATTGCCAGCTGCGAATAAAAAAAATTTGAGGGAACTCTTTTCTAATCCAAGACCCCGTTTCGTCCTGGTCATCTATTGCATAAATTCTTATTTTTGACAATGCTCTACCGATATCTTCCGGCGAATAATCTTTTCGTAAAATCGATAATGCCTGGGCAATTGTGTTTGTTCCTCCCCAAGCCTGTATCCAAACTGGGTCAGGATTTTTATCCAACAAGATTTTCAAGATATGTTTTGCTCCATCAGACTCCAATGCTCCCGGATAATTCAAATATCTTACATCCATATTTCCTGCAAAAATAACAGACTTCAAATCATCTGCCGTCGGGTATCCCGAAGCATGTTTTAAAAGATTTTTCCTGTATTTGTCCCATAAATCTATATATTCTTGCATCCAAACAACTCCATGTCCATGCTTCTGCCATTTAGAATTGGTATAAATCAACCCTTCTGTTTTAAAATGATTGCAATACATCAAATAACGGATAAAAGAACTTTTATCATCTACTTCTCCATCCGATGTAATTATTACACGAGGCAATGATTTTCTCCCCGAGACATTGCCAATATTTATAATTACCAACAGAAAAAATATTGATATCCCAATCTTCATAATTTGTTTTCTTTTAAAATTACTCCCCATAATATTTCAAACAAAAAGCCGGCAACGCACAATTACGTTACCGGCTTCCTGATAAATGGTTATCGAGTAGCTACTTCCGGTTGAGGCACTCTATCGGGTTGGTAGGACTCTATCCGGAATGAATAGCGATAGGTCTTATTTTTCTCGATTTCATACTTCGGACGGGGGCCCGGACCGCAGCTGGCGTTGCCGATTCCCCGTTGGATGCAATCGAGATTCAGTACCACCTGGGGCAAACGGACATTGTCCAGGTCATGCCCGTAGCGGGTTTCCCAAAGAATCCGGTCGGTATAGTGAAGCGCGCTAAAATCGAGGCGGTCTTTCGACACAATCCTGATTCCGTCGGAGGAATCAGGCCGTTCGGCAAAAGCAACCCAGCGTATATCGCTTCGGTTACCCATCGTTTGCGAACGGACATAAGCCTCTTCCATGCCGGTTACCGTATTGCCGTACAACCCGAAATAGGCGGCATTTTTACGATCGACGTAGTTCTCAATCGGGCCGCGGCCGTACCAGTAGACCTGTTCGAGCGAGGGATTCAACATAACGGTCAACCCGAGCCGGGGCAAATTAAATCGCTCTCCGGTAACGAACGAGGCATCTACATCGACCGTCCCGTTGGCATAAACCGTATAGGTTATCTCGTAGGGTTGCTGCATCCGTCGGCCGATATGGGCCAGCATGGGGGTCGTTATCGTTACGCATTTCCCCGCCTGGCCTATCTGCCAGGTTACGGCCTTATCGGGCTGTAACCCGTATGTGGTCTCCTGGTAATTGCGCTTGTCGTTATTGATGGAGCGGTACCAGTTCAGGACAAATCCCTCGCGGTTATAAATCATCTCTTTCCCTTTCAACCGCAACGAGGTCATAATGCCGGAGGTTTGGTCGATATCGACGGCTATTCCCTTGCCTCGGACCTGCAACGTGCCCTCCACCTCGGCAACGCGAAGGGTATCCGGAATGGATGCACAATCGATCTCTTCAACCGGCACCCGGTCTGTCAAGGCAAACTGTTCGGTGGCAACGATATGCCCGCGCGGTGCCCAAACGAAGTCGGCGTTCAGGAAGACCCTCAGGTTCAAGAAGAATTCGTCCTTCTGGTTCAATTTGTCGGCGTAACCCAACTGAATCTCTTCGGCCTGATTAGGTGCTGCGTTGGCAACGGAAACTCCGTTGTCGACAATCCTTCCGTTTTTAACCAGCTCCCACATAATCAGGAAATTGTTCAGATTGATAAAGTCATAGTGATTTTCGACCGAGATTCTTCCCTGTGCCAGATCGACGGGTTTGAACTTGACGTATTGATATACCTTTTTCACTTCGGCCAGTTTGGGGGTTTGGCGGCGGTCGGGGGTAACGATTCCGTTACAGCAGAAATCGGCATCGTTGGGCGTATCGCCAAAGCCTCCGCCGTAATAGTAACGGTCGGCCGATTCGCCGTACTTGTTAAGCCCCTGATCTACCCAGTCCCAGATACAACCGCCGATCATGCGTTCGGAATGGTTTTCGATATAGTCCCAATACTCTTCGAGATTGCCGATGGCATTCCCCATGGCATGGGCGTATTCACACAGGAAATAGGGTTTGTTGCGCGGCTGCTTGTCCTGCTCAATCATGCTTTCGATGGAGGGATACATCCGCGAGTCGATATCGGCCACGTCATTCTTGCCTTCGTAATGGATGGGGCGGTCATCCAGGGCACGGGCAGCCTGGTAAACGTCGTCAAAATTCTTTCCGTTGCCCGACTCGTTCCCCATCGACCAGAAAATAACGGAAGGATGGTTCTTGTCGCGCTCTACCATACGTACCATGCGGTCGATATAGGCGGGTTTCCAGCTCTCCTTGTTGCTGATAGACATATTGCCATGGCACTCGATGTCGGCCTCATCCATGGCATACAGCCCGTAATAGTCGTAAAGGGCGTACATCTTCGGAGAGTTGGGATAGTGACTGGTGCGAATCGTATTGAGGTTGTTTTCCTTAAACATCTTCACATCCTGTATCATCGACGATACGGGCACGGCTTTACCGTACTGCGGATGAATATCGTGGCGATTGGCCCCTTTGAAGAGCACCAACTCGTTGTTGATATATACCTTCTTGTTTTTGATCTCTATTTTGCGGAAACCTACCTCGGATGAGAGCACTTCGAGGGTCTTTCCCTGCGCATCCTGCAATTCCAGGATAGCGGTATAGAGATAAGGGGTCTCGGCCGACCATAGGTGCGGAGAGGAAACGGGCAAAGAAATTGTGGTCTCCTGTTCCTGTTTTCTGGCTACCGGTGCTACCTGCTGAACGGCCGATGCCACCGATGCCCCGGCATTGTCCAACAGGGTGATCGCTACCTGTGCCGCTTTCTTCCCGCTCCCGTAATTACGGACTTTGGTCAATACCTCCAACGAGGCCTTCGTCAGATCGTCTCCCTCGAAGCGGGGCGTCAATTTGTAATCGCGTAACCGCAGTTTGGGAGTGCAGAACAGGTAGACATCGCGGTGGATACCGCTCAACCGGAACATATCCTGGTCTTCGAGGTAACTTCCGTCCGACCAACGATACACCTCTACGGCCAACGTATTGTTGCCGGTTTTTACGTATGGGGTGATGTTAAACTCGGCATCGTTGTTCGACCCCTGGCTGTATCCCACCTTCTTTCCGTTTATCCACAGATACATGGCACTGTACACGCCATCGAAATGGATGAAGATTTCATTCCCTTTCCACGTCTGCGGCAGTTCAAAATCGCGGCGGTACGACCCCACGGGATTGGGCTCATCCAGAATGGTATAGCCCTTCTGACCTTGTATAAAGGGTGGATTGTTGCGGTGCGGATAGGTTATGTTGGTATAGATGGGGGTTCCGTATCCATGCATCTCCCAGTTGGAGGGAACCGGAATTTCGGCCCAACCGGAAAGGTCGTAACCGGGTTTATAAAAATCTTTGGGACGTTCGGAGGGTTGTTTGGCCCAATGAAATTTCCAATTACCGTTCAACGACATATAGCGGGGTGATTCGGGTGTAATCCAGGCCCGGCGGTAACTGGGGTCGGCCTTCAACGACTCTACCGATGGGAACGGGGTGTAGGTGGCGTGTCCCGGCTCCTTGT
This sequence comes from Candidatus Gallibacteroides avistercoris, assembly GCA_018714665.1. Lineage (GTDB taxonomy): Bacteria > Bacteroidota > Bacteroidia > Bacteroidales > CHK158-818 > Gallibacteroides > Gallibacteroides avistercoris. The sequence goes on from DVNA01000172.1 coordinate 13,049, forward strand.
TGATGGCGAAAATCGTTTCGTTTTCCCAATCCTCCTTACTCGTGGTTCTTCGCAACTTATCTGCACTCAGTTTTATGTTCGACTTTTTCAACTGCCACTGCTGGTTGCTCTTTGTCCCGTCGGCCTCCAACTGGCAGAGCAGCTCTCCGGGTAATCCGCTATCGGGATAACCCAGATTCAGCCCGTTGGCCATACAGGTAAAGGTATAAAGATTATCGCCCACCGACGTAATTTTCCACATTTGGTTGGCATGATCACTCATGCTGTCCCATTGGATAACGGCGGTATTGGCCTTGCGGGTATTGTTGTTGTCGATACTTTTGTCGGCCGTGGCATTGGTAATGGTATAGTAGCCGCCGTCACCGGCCGGGACAATACTCCATGCCTGCGAGGCCTTTCCGGCAACAGGCGTGGCCAATACGATGTTGGAGCTGTTCTCCTGACTCTCCTGGTTATCGAGTACCAGCCCGTTGCTGCTGACAATCTCGTACAACACTTTTGTGTCTATCTGCTGCGCCCGCACCCCATACGCAAACATACTGCACAGGACAGCCAACAGCCAAAAAAAATTCTTTTGAGAAGTTATTTTCATAAGCAATGTATTAGATGAATATTCAAATTTACATTTTTCAAAAATAAGGAAATTTTTGCAATAATCCCCCTCCCTGCGAATTGTTTTATTGCTACCTATAAACTTACCGTTTGAAATCATATCTACATCGTACCTCCGAACGCATTAGACATAGCGACATAGCCAACCTTGATCGATGGTACGAAATCAAACGTCAACGTTGACGGAACAAAGATATACTCTGTAAGGACAAAGAAAAAAAACAAAAAATCAGATATTATTGCAACATAAACTCTCGATTGGGGAAAATTGGTTGCTGCTGATAAACCACAAAAATTGGAAAAAGAATCGTAAATTTGCACGTTTTAAATAGAAACGTACAACCATGATATATCAACAAACAAGAAAACAACGAATATTATCTTTTATCTGGCAACATTTTTTACTGCTTTTATCTCTCAATTTAATGACCCTGGGGGTTGCTTTGTGCGTACGATCGAATCTGGGAAGTAGCGTGATATCTTCATTGCCTTATGTCCTGTCGTTGGCCGGTCCGGTCAGTTTCATCCCGGCCTGGACGATTGGAACCTATACGATTCTGATGAACTTTATCTTCGTCATATGCCAAATACTTATTCTCCGAAACAGATTTGAACTGGTCCAGCTTTTCCAACTCGTCATCGGTTTCGTCTTCGGATGGCTGATCGACTTCAATATGTGGCTGACAGATTTCCTCTTGTGCAATACCTTGATCATGCAGATTCTCACCCAACTGGCCGGATGTACCATTATGGGTATCGGTATCGCGTTTGAAATAAAATGCGGGTCGGTAACAATGCCGGGGGAAGGTATCTCAATAGCCACCAGCCAAGTCTGCAATCTTCCATTTCCCAAAGTAAAAATCATTATCGATACGACTCTTGTAATACTTGCCGTCACGGCCTGTTACCTGTTTTTCGGCAAATGGATATGGAGTGTTGTAGGGGTTGGTACCCTGTTTGCCATGGTATACGTTGGGCTGGTAGTCAAATATACTACCCTGCATATCAAATGGTTTGACCGCGTTCTGACGTATATCCCGGGTTTCCGCCGATACCTGTTTGGGTTGATTCGATTTATCACGAAGAACTGACAGCCCCAAAATCATTGTTAATTGAAAACCCTACTATCAGATTCCCAATTTATCAATCCAGCTTCGGATCATCTTTTCATGGGGCTGGTTCAGTAGCCGTCCCTCCTTCCAATTCAAAGCGGGATACTCCCTTTTCAGGGCCTTGACGCTGTTGTCTATGCTGCTGCCACCCGACGTTGCAAACGCAATTACGGACTTACCTTTCAAATCATAACGTTCCATGAAGGTATTTATTTCTCTGGGAGCAAGATCCCACCAGATGGGATACCCGATAAAGATCATATCGTAATCGGCGATATCCCTTTTGGAAACTTTGATTGCCGGCCTCGCATGAGGGTCGCCCATCTCCACCGAACTGCGCGACTGCTTGTCTGTCCAATCGAGATCGGCATCCGTATAAGGTTCAACCGGGAGAATGGCATAAAGTTCCCCTCCCGTAACCGCCGCCACCTTTTCTGCGGCACGGGCCGTTATACCGGTGGATGAAAAATAGGCGACGAGAATCTTAGGTTTTGATAGCGTACTATTCATCTCCTGTTCTTTATGTTATGCGTAAATTGTGGCCGTTTCGGTAAAACGGCCACAACCTGCCTATTCAACATGCATACCCGAAAATCCGTCTTATTTTGGAAGATTGTCATACACTTCGTCCGTTACGGG
>DVNA01000016.1 GCA_018714665.1 Candidatus Gallibacteroides avistercoris
TAGCGGGAAACGGAAAAAAACCGCCGAAGAGTTGAAAATTTCCGAACGGACCCTGTATCGGAAAATCAAAGAGTATAACCTGGAATAATCCTGGTTATTGATATTGTGCGAATTTAATCGAATATGAAAAGAATAATAGCGATTTCTCTTGTATGCCTATTGTCGGCGTGTTCCATAAATTATCGGTTTAACGGAGCCTCGATCGACTATACTACGACCAAGACCATGTCCATTGCCAATTTCCCGATCAAGGCGGCGTTGGTATATCCTCCGTTGGGTCCTGCCTTCAACGAAGCGTTGCAGGATATCTTTACCCGCCAGACACGGTTGAACATGGTAAGCAGCAACGGCGATTTGCAGTTGGAAGGCGAAATTACCAACTATGCCCTTTCACCGCAGGCTGTGGGTGAGGATGCCTATGCTACCAAGACCCGGTTGACCATATCGGTCAGTATTCGTTTTACCAATACGAAAGACCCCTCTCAGGATAAATCACAGTCCTTTTCCGATTATCGGGACTTTGACAGTACCCAGATGTTGAACGATGTACAGGATGAATTGATTGCCGAGATCGTAGAATCGCTGGTCGATCAGATATTTAATGCAACTGTTGCCAATTGGTAAAAGAGAGATTCATGATGATTCGATACATCCAAAATCCCGACTTGATAGGTTCGCAATCCGTTGAAGAAAGCGAACAAGTGTTGCAGGAGTATCCCTATTTCGAGGCAGCGCACCTGTTGTATTTGAAGTCGGTAAAACAAACCGACGAAGCCCGCTATCAGGAGGTATTGCCTAAACATATTTGTCATGTTAAGAACAACAAGAGTCTCTTCTTTTATTCCGAGGGGTCTCGTTATCCATGGTTGCGTCTTTGTGGAGAAGTCGCAAAAGAGGATCGGGAGGATACTCGCAAGCAAGATGCCGTGGAGATGATCGATTCGTGTTTAGAAGCATACCGGGCAGACAAGAAAAAGCAGACGGAGAAAGAGAAAACATCCTTTCCTGCCGATTTTGTCCCCGTGATAGATTACAGCTATCTGGTGGATAAGACAACCGCAGCTGTTCCCCGAACGGAATATCCCGAAAGACAGTCCTCGTCAAACTCTTATCAAGATAGGTTGATAGACCGGTTTATCGAAGAGGTGGCACTTCGGGAAAAGCCGTTTCAATTAGCCGCCGAAGAGCATCCTGCTCCGCAATTTCCCACAGAGTCGGAACAAGCCGTTTTATCGGACCAGGAACTTCCCTTGTCGGAAGATACAGCCCGTATTTGCATTAAACAGCATCGATATGAGGAGGCATTGCAAATAATTCAAAAATTAAGTTTGATATATCCGGAAAAAAATATTTACTTTGCAGACCAAATCAGATTTTTGCGTAAATTGATTATTAACATAAATTCCAAATAAAGAAATGTACATATTTATTAGTGTTTTGGTATTGATCGCTTCTGTTCTTTTGATTCTTATTGTATTGGTTCAGAATTCAAAAGGGGGAGGTTTGGCCTCAGGGTTCTCCTCATCGAATCAGATTATGGGAGTTCGCAAGACAACCGACTTCCTCGAAAAAGCAACATGGACGCTTGCCGGTGTTGTATTGGTTTTAAGTGTAATTGCTACGGCATTTCTTCCTAAGAATGAAACTGCCGGACAATCTGAAATCGGAACCTCTGTACAGAAGACTTTGGCAGATCCTATGTTGGCTGCTCCTGGTTTTGATGCCGATGAAAGTGCAGTTCCCGATGTTCAAAGCGATTCAGTCAAGTAATATCTTTGAAAGCAGTTGTTGTTAAGATAAAAAACGGCTGTCCTGAATAAGGACGGCCGTTTTTTGTAAAAAAGAGTTCCTGACAAAAGAGTTCTTTTTTATTGTTTGAGAGATTTCTCCTCTTCTCTGTTGAGCTGTTGGTCGATATAGGCGAAGATTTCATTTACCTGGTCGGGATGAAACCACGTGATTCGGTTGTCTTTCTTGAACCAGGTTATCTGTTTCTTGGCGTAAACCCGGGTGTTGCGTTTTATCTTCTCGATGGCTTCCGGCAATGACCAATTTCCGTCTAAATATTGGAAAAGTTCTTTGTAGCCTACCGTATTCAAGGCATTCAGGTGGCGGAATGGATAGACCCTCCGGGCCTCATCCAACCATCCCTCGTGAAGCATGGTCTCTACCCGGTCGTTTATGCGTCGGAATAACTCTTCCCGTTCGCGTTGCAACCCTATTTTCAAAATCCGGAATGGCCGCTCCTTTTCCCGTTGGGTCCTCAATGCAGAATAAGGTTGTCCGGTAATACGGCAAATCTCTATGGCGTGTATAATCCGCTTGTGGTTCTTCAAATCTACCTGTTGGTAATACAAGGGGTCCAGCAGTTTCAATTCGGCGCGGATGGCATCCAGTCCCTCTTCCCGGTATTTTTTCAATACACATGCTCTTGTCTCCTCGTCTATGGTGGGCAGGTCGTCTATCCCTTTGCATACGGCATCGATGTACATCATCGACCCACCGGTCATCATTACCTGTCGGTGAGTTGAAAACAACGAAGGGAGAAGCTCCATGACCTCCTCCTCGAAGCGGGCGGCGCTGTAATAGTCGTCCAGGGAGAGAGTTCCTACGAAATGGTGCCTTACCCGTTTGAGTTGCTCCTGGGTAGGGGCAGCCGTCCCGATAGGCAGGCTGCGGTAAATTTGCCGGCTGTCCGACGAGATGATTTCGGTATGGTATCTTTCGGCAATTTGCAGGCTGAGTTCCGTTTTCCCTATGCCGGTAGGCCCGATCAGTACGATAAGTGTGTTTTCCTTATTCATCCGGTGGTCGAGAATGTTTTTGTAAGAGGGGAAAATGTCCGGGAACAACATTCCCGGACATTTCTCAGCGATATTTATTCAGCCATGTTTTCCCTATTTGCGAAAAGGTAATTTTACCACTTCGGCTGCGATATTCTTGTTGCGGATGCGGATAAATATCTCTGAGCCTACCGTAGACAGTTCCGGTTTTACGTAGCCTAACCCGATACCCTCTTTGGTGGTGGGAGAGATTGTGCCGGAAGTTACTACCCCTACGGTGTTGTTTTGCCCGTCGGCTATTTCGTATCCGTGACGGGGAATTCCTCTCTCTCTCAATTTGAAGGCACAGAGTTTCCGGCTTACGCCCGCGGCTTTTTGCTGTTCCAGGATTGCCCTGCCGACAAAATCCTTGTTGTCGATGAATTTGGTAATCCATCCCAGACCTGCTTCCAAAGGCGATGTGGTGTCGTCCAGATCGTTTCCGTAGAGGCAGTAGCCCATTTCCAATCTGAGCGTGTCCCGGGCGCCCAATCCGATGGGTTGAATACCTTCCTCTTTCCCGGCTTCAAAGATGGCGTTCCAGATGGTGTCGGCATCTTTCGGAGAGAAATAGAGCTCGAATCCGCCCGCACCGGTATATCCGGTGTTGGAGATGATTACCGGTTGGCATCCGGCAAACGTCCCTGTTTCGAATGCGTAGTAGGGAATCCGGTCGAGGGGAGTAGGGGTAAGTTTCTGTAAAATATCTATGGCTTTGGGGCCCTGTATGGCTAATTGAGCTGTCCGGTCGGAAGCATTTTCCAATATGGCGCCCGCTTGGTTGTGGGTGTTGCACCAGTTCCAGTCCTTCTCAATGTTGGAGGCGTTTACCACCAACAGATATTTTTGCGGTTCTACGTGATAGACCAGCAGGTCATCCACGATACCTCCCTGCTCGTTGGGGAAACAGGTGTATTGCGCTTTTCCTAACGGGAGCTTGCTGACATCGTTCGAGGTAACGTGTTGCAGAAATTCCAGTGCATGGTCGCCGGTTACCCAGAACTCGCCCATGTGGGAGACGTCGAAAACTCCCGCTTTGGATACCACACAAAGGTGTTCGTCTATGATGCCTGAATATTCGATGGGCATATTGTATCCGGCAAATTCGTGCATTTTGGCCCCTAAGGCGATGTGTTTCTCTGTAAAGGGTGTTGTCTTCATAACAGTTGGGTATTAAACTATTTTTGAGCGGTTAGCTTGGCAATGTTTACAATGACTTCCATGGCCTTTTCCATAGAGTGGATGGGGACGAATTCGTATCTTCCGTGGAAATTATGTCCCCCGGCAAAGAGGTTCGGACAAGGTAGCCCTTTGAACGATAGCTGTGCGCCGTCGGTCCCACCCCGTACGGGACGTACCTGAGCTACGATACCGGCCTCTTTCATGGCTTCGGCGGCCGTTTCGACGATGTGCATCACCGGTTCTACCATTTCGCGCATATTGTAATATTGGTCGGTTATCTCGATGCTGGCGCAGTCGGGGAATTCGTTGTTGATTTTTCTGCTCAGGTGTTCGAGCTCCTTTTTCCGCCGTTCAAAACGGTCGCGGTCGTGGTCGCGAATGATGTATGTCAGGACGGTTTTCTCTACCGATCCTTCAAACCCGATCAGGTGGTAAAACCCTTCGTATCCTTCCGTATGTTCGGGTGTCTCCCAGCGAGGCAGCATGATGGCATACTGGTTGGCGATACGGATGGAGTTTATCATCTTGTGTTTGGCGTAACCGGGATGTACGTTCCGGCCCTTGAAGGTTATCTTGGCTACGGCGGCGTTGAAGTTTTCGTATTCCAATTCGCCGATCTCTCCCCCGTCGAGGGTATAGGCCCATGCGGCACCGAAATTTTGTACGTTGAATTTGTGTGCCCCTTTACCGATTTCTTCGTCCGGAGTGAATGCCACCCGTATTTTCCCGTGTTTTATTTCGGGGTGTTGTTTCAGGTAATCCATGGCCGAGATGATTTCGGCAATACCGGCTTTGTCGTCAGCCCCTAAAAGCGTTTTTCCGTTGGTAACGATCAAATCTTCGCCGATGTATTTTTTCAATTCCGGGAACTCCTTCGGATCAAGCAGGATGTTTTCTTCTGCACAGAGGGTAATCACCCCTCCGTCGTAATTCTTTACGATTCGCGGACTGACATTGTGCCCGCTTAAATCGGGACTGGTATCCAGGTGGGCGATGAAGCCGATTACGGGTACCTCTTTGTCCGTGTTGGCTGGGAGCGAGGCCATCAGGTAGCCGTTTTCGTCTAACGAAATCTCGGTCATCCCGATCTGTTTCAACTCCTTTTGCAGGGCCTGGGCAAAAATCATCTGTCCCGGGGTGCTGGGTGTCATATGGGTCAGTTCGTCCGATTGTGTGTCGTACTTGGTGTAGCTAAGGAATCTGTCAACTACATTCATAGCTGTAAATATTTAAGGATTGATAGTCATGTTGTAAAAAACTCAAACAAAGATAAAACTTTTTACATACATTTGTACGATGATTGAATCGGAATAATCGCTTGTTTTTATGGGAAAGAGGAAAAAAAGAAAGAAATCCTCCCGAGGCGGGTTTCGGGCGCTGGTATGGGTATTCCTTTTTGCGGCCTTCGTCTCGTTTGTATTGTACGGCGTATGGCAGGTGTTGCAGTACAAAGGAGCCGATACGTCCATAGCGATGCCTAAGGGAAATGTATTGCATCTTCAAGAGCATCGCGTAGTAGAAAAGGGCTCCGAAAATCGTTCTGTCGCGACCCCGAAACGAGGGATACGGCATCCGTACAAGAATCTGGAAGTGCCGCGTAACGTATCGACCCAGAAAAGAAAAGAGCAGCTCATCGAGCATACCGGTTATACGGTTTCTTACAATGCCGATTGGAGAATTCCCAACTGGGTAGGGTATGAGTTGTTGCGCAGCGAGCTGGAAGGAGGCGTAAAACGCAGCGATAACTTTATGCCTGATCCGCAGGTAAAGAAAAAGTCGGCCGAGAACAGCGATTACCGTCGTTCCGGTTTCGATCGGGGGCACATGGCTCCGGCCGGAGATATGACTTGGGATAAACAGGCTATGCAGGAGTCGTTTTATTTCAGCAATATCTGCCCGCAAAATCCCAGCCTCAATAGTGGCGCATGGCGTTTGTTGGAAGAGCAAATCCGTTTATGGGCCAAAAAAGACAGTGCCGTGGTGGTGGTTTGTGGCCCCATCGTGAATCCGTCCCGTAAGATGAAAAAAATCGGGAAAAACGGCGTAGTTGTCCCTTCCTCCTTTTTTAAGGTAGTATTGGTCCCTTACGGCGATCGTCCCAAAGGAATAGGTTTTCTCTTCAAAAACAGCGATACCTCCAAGCCGTTCCGGGAGTTTGCAGTTTCGATAGACAGTGTAGAGTCGGTAACGGGGCTGGACTTTTTTGCACCGTTACCCGATACGGTGGAGTTGCGCGTTGAGGCCTCCTTTTCGCTGGATGACTGGTCGTGGCGCCGTTAATAGATGAAATATCCCGCACATCCCGCTATTACGATTACCCAAATGGGATGTATCTGGGTTTTTCGGACAACCAGCAGGGAGAGGGCGGCGATGATGACGGCGCGGTAGTCTGCAAAATTCTCTTTGTTCATCAGTAGCAGGGCGGCCGAGGCGATCAGACCCACCACAACGGGCCGCAGTCCCATGAAGATGCTCTTTATGTAGGGATTGTTGTGGTTCTTCAACAAGAACCGGCTTATCAACAGCACCAGTATGAACGAGGGCAGACAAACAGCTGTTGTAGCCAACGCTGCTCCCCATACCGAACCGGTTGCCGTATATCCTATGTAGGTGGCACTGTTGATACCGATGGGGCCGGGTGTCATTTGTGAGATGGCCACAATGTCGGTAAACTCTTGCGAGGTAAGCCATTGGTGGTGTTCTACCACTTCGTATTGGATGAGCGACAGCATGGCATATCCGCCGCCGAATCCGAACAACCCGATTTTCAGATAGACCCAGAGTAATTGAAGATATATCATACTTCCGTTCTTGTTTTATTGGTTGTGAATACGATGTTCCATATATTTGTAGTAAACCACTCCTCCGATGGCACCAGCCAGAATCAGGACGATGGGCGATACCCCCAACATCCAGATCAGCAAAGCTCCCGATACGGGAATCCAAGCGTTTCGCCACGTAATACGGGCCGATTTGGCCGTACTCAATACCGGCGCGATGATTAGAGCCACCACCGCCGGACGTATCCCCTTGAAGATGCGTTCTATTACCGGATTATCCGTAATGCGGGAGAAGAAGATGGCGATGAGCAGTATCAGGATAAACGATGGGGCCACGGTACCTAACGTGGCGGCAATACTTCCGCGTGTTCCTTTCAGTTTGTTCCCTACCAGGATGGATATGTTTACGGCCAATATCCCCGGCAGGGATTGAGCTACGGCCAATGCGTCCAGAAATTCCTCTTTCGATAGCCACTTGTATTTGTCAACCACCTCTTTTTCGATAATGGGTATCATGGCCCAACCTCCGCCGAAGGTAAAAGCCCCAATCTTGAAGAAACTGGAAAATAGCGTAAGGTACAAATTCATAGAGCGTGAAATTTCGAGAGGCAAAGGTAGTCAATATTCTGTTTTGTTGTAATCGCAAAAGAGCAAAAAAACGGATGCCTCGGGAGTCCACTCCCCGTCATCCGTTGTTGTATTACATAAAATTTACGCTTTATTTTTTGATGTGCAACAACGAGTCGGTTATGAGCGATTCAAGATGTTGCTCGGTTTGGGACATCTTCCCGACCGATTGAAACGGGTTACCCTCCATGGGAAGGAATACGAGCGTGGGGATGCTTCTTATGCCGAACATGGCAGTTAACTCTTTTTCGACATCCACATCTACCTTGTACACCACAATCTCGTTCCGGTATTTTTTTGCCAGCCGTTTGATAATGGGCGATATCTCTTTGCATGGACCGCACCAGTCGGCATAAAAGTCGATGATGGCCGGTTTTTCTCCCACATATACCCATTTACCAACATTCTTTTTGTAGTCGTATATCAGTTTGGGCATATCGGCCAGCGTCAGGTTCTGTATCTGTCCCGCTTTGTTTTTATTCGGTTGGCCGGCCAACGCATATTTGGTCTGTATAACCGCTGCGCACAGCACGGCAACGAACAGAATAAATGCCGACGGGAAGAATCGACCGAAAAAGAAATCTCTCCGCTTCATCTCTTATTTGTAATTGTCAATCAACTCTTTTAACATAGGGGCACGCATTACACCCGATTGCCGCCACAACATCTCCCCATTTTTGAAGATCATCAGTGTCGGTACAGACTGTATGCCGTATTGCATGGCCAATGCCTGATTTTTATCCACATCTATCTTGATGATGGTAGCCTCCTCTTTGACCATCTCTTTGAGCTCTTCCAGAATCGGTTTCATCATTTTACACGGACCGCACCATTCAGCAAAAAAATCTACCAGAACCGGTTTATCCGAAGCAATTATCGTATTAAAATCTTTCATAGTTGTCAATACGTTTAGTTATAAATCCCAATATGCTTTGCAAATATAGAGAAAGGCGAGAGCGATGGCAAAACGGAAACTATGTTTCCAGAATTTGACATGGCCGGGCCACCTCCTATTATTCTACAAATATAGCCAAAGGCCAGAACAATGGCAAATGAAAACCTTGTTTCAAAGATTGGCTATACCAAGCCATCCCTATCTGTTACAAATATAAGTAAAATCCTGTTTTTTCTGTTTCAGGTAGTATGAAAAGCTAAAATCTCGTAACAGATTTCCCAGATAAAACGTATATTTGTATCTGTATAAAATAACAATTTGGCAGAGAATTTGTTTTATACCCGAAGCCACGTTTATCCACAATAAAAAATATATGCGTATGGAATTTTTGACAGAAGAAAAATTGACGATTGTAGGAGCCGCCGGTATGATCGGCTCGAATATGGCCCAAACGGCTATTATGATGAAGCTCACCCCCAACATCTGTTTGTACGATCCCTATGCTCCGGCGCTCGAAGGCGTGGCCGAAGAGATGCTGCAATGCGGATTTGAAAACATGAACATTACTTATACGAGCGATATCAAAGAGGCCCTTACGGGCGCATCGTATATTGTCTCCTCGGGCGGTGCAGCCCGCAAGGCGGGGATGACGCGCGAAGATTTGCTCAAAGGAA
>DVNA01000017.1 GCA_018714665.1 Candidatus Gallibacteroides avistercoris
AAGGTACAATAGGGAATTTTTCATGGCAAATGAAATTTAAAGACCGAATTTTCTCATCTTATTGTATAGTGTCTGCCGGGTAATACCCAATTGAGTGGCCACAGCCGAAAGATTCCCTTCGTATTTGGCAATAGCACTTTTTATCATCTCTCTTTCCATCTCTTCCAAGGTATAGTTCATGTCGGAGATTTCTCTTTTTTCCGGTTCGGGTGATAGTTGCAGATCAAGGTTCTCCAAGGTGTTGTTTTCGGAGAGGATAACTGCCTTTTCAATGGCGTGTTGCAGTTCCCGGATATTTCCATACCAAGGATAACCGGTTATCTGTTTGGCAGCGTTTTCCGATAGTTCCAATAGCGGCTTTTTGTACTTCTCTCCATATCGTTTTAAGAATAGGTTTGCCAGGGGCACAATGTCTTCGGGGCGTTGTCGCAAGGACGGAATTTCTATATGGATGGTATTGATACGGTAAAGCAGGTCTTCCCGAAACAGTTTTTCGTTTACCCTTTCCTGTAAATGGCAGTTGGTAGCACATATTAATCGAATGTCTGTTTCTATGGGGGTATTGCTTCCTATGCGTATGATATATCTGTTCTGTATCGCTGTTAATAGTTTGGATTGCAGGTGGAACGGGACATTCCCGATTTCGTCCAGAAACAAGGTACCTTTGTTGGCCAATTCAAATTTTCCCATACGGTCTTTCTTGGCATCGGTGAAAGAACCTTTTACGTGGCCGAACAATTCTGATTCAAACAGGTTTTCGGCAATGGCACCCAAATCGACGCATACTAACGGTTCGTTGTTTCGATACGATAGTCGGTGTATTTCTCGTGCCAACATCTCTTTCCCGGTACCGTTTTCACCGGTAATCAATATGTTGGCATCTGTAACAGAAACTTTTTCAACAATAGAGCGAATCTCTTTCATCTTTTCGGATGTCCCCCAAAACATATTGTTCGGGTTTACCTCTTCATTTGTCGTAGTTTTTTTGTTGCCTTTTTTGAGAGGGGCCAATAGCGTGGAGATCAGCGATAGGTTGTTCCACGGTTTGACGATAAAGTCGGTAGCGCCACGTTTCATCCCTTCTATGGCCAATTCTATATCGGCATAAGCTGTAATCAGAATAACCGGAATGTCGGGGTGGGTGTTTTTGATCTCCGATAGCCAGAAAAGGCCCTCATTTCCGTTGTTTATCCCGGCAGAGAAGTTCATGTCCAGCAGGACTAGATCTATCTTTTCTTCCCGTAAGGTTGTTTTGATTCGGTTGGGAGTGGTGTGTAGAATGATTCGTTCAAAATAAGACGATAGCAAAATCTGTAAAGCGGTCAGGATGCTTTTGTTGTCGTCCACAATCAATATGGAACCCTCTTTCTTCATGTTACAAAATTTGTTCAAAGGTATTTTGATCCGATAGACAAAAAAAGGATATGTTTCTCTTTTTTCATTGGTACTGTTATTTTTAACGATCGTGAAAATGTCAGATATGTAAAAAAATCATACACCGATGTATGAAATTTTTACATATCTGCTCTTCTTTAAAATATTTAATATATTGGATAATATGCTGTTAACTGTTTGGCATGATTTTGGTATATATTATAAAAGGAAACCGTAGTATTTTTGGAAAGGAGTATATTTATAAATTAGAAAAGGCTGATCATGGTATCATTTGGACAAAATTTATTGAACATTTTTCGGTTATATAAGTGGGCTTCGGTTTTGAATATATTGGGCCTTGCCGTAGCATTTGCCGCATTTTATATTATTGCCTGCCAATGTTGGTATGAATATCGTTTTGATAAGCATTATCCCGATCATGAACTGATTTATCGTCTTGAATATGCCGGTATGGATAATTTTGTCCGTCCCGATCTGGCCCTCCGTCTATCGGCATCCCCCTATGTACAGGCTTCCGGAATGTGTTATATGTTTCCGTCGGAGGTACAAGTGTATCAAACGGATGCTTCTGCCGATTGTTGTATGGGCGATGCCATGAGGATAGACAAAGGTTATACGGAGGTTTTTGGGTTTGAGTGGGTTTCCGGAAATATTTCGGGATTCGATCTCTCTGATAAAAATATCATTATTCCGGCAAGTATGGCACAGAAACTGTTTGGTACTGTTTCTGTGGTCGGTAAACAGGTAAAGATAGACTCTCAGTTTGATGAGGAGGATTCATTTTATCATGTTGTGGCGGTCTATAAAGATTTTCCCGAGAACTCGACCATTTTTAACGGAGTATATATGGCTTTGAACCATTTCATGGAAGATACCTGGAACAATGGCGGTTTCAGGGGCTATGTAAAAGTAGATAGAAATGAGCATGTAAAAGCCGTAGAGAAAGCCATGGGAGTCTCTGTTGATCCCAATAACCCGTATGGAGGAGAAAAGAATGTAGAACTTTTTCCCATGGACGACATCTATTTTTATTCAGATACGGAGAAACGTTTTGATAATGGAACATCGAGAGGAGATATAAAATATACCTGGTTTTTGTTTTCATTTGGATGCTTGATTGTATTGGTTGCGATGGTGAATTTTTCCAATTTTTCGATGGCTTTGGCACCGGTACGTATAAAAAGTTTTAATACGCAAAAGGTATTGGGTGCATCGGTTGGGTCTTTACGGGTTCAATATTGGATGGAGTGCATAGCCATATCGGTTATAGCCTTTTTGTTCTCTCTTTTGATCGTACAATTGGCCAAGATAGCGGGCCTGTCAGAATTGTTCATCATCGATATCTCTTTAAGCAACGGATGGAATATCCTCGGTTTTTGTGCGCTTCTTGCCGTCTTGATAGGTTGGATAGTCGGTATATATCCTT
>DVNA01000173.1 GCA_018714665.1 Candidatus Gallibacteroides avistercoris
GGGGTGTCTATGCTTTTTCGGTGTGCTGTTTTTTGGAGGTGCGCCGTTTCAGGAATATGGGGAAGAAGATTGGAAGGTTTTTTGTTTTTCCTACGTTGGCATTGGGGGCGGCTGTTTTAGTTTTTTCTTTGTGTTGTTTATTGGGTGATGACATGATTGATTGGGTATTGTTTAAGGATTATCCTATAAAGACGGGTACTGGTTTTTTGGCAACTGGAATATCCTTTTATCTTTTTACTTTGGTGGTTCATTTGTATTATATATTTGCATATCAGTCATATAAGGTGCGCTATTTTGTCCTGAGTATGCTTCCATATTTGCTTGTATTTATTTCTTGGGGTTACTTTTTTGGGGGATGGCAGTTGTGTTATTTTTGGGTTACGTTGTTTTTTTGGATGATAGCGATGGCTGTTGCCTTTTTTATAAAGAACCGTTACGGATAGATTCTTATGAAATCAGGATATTGTGCTTAACTGAAAAGTTTTTGGTCCCGCTTTTTTCAAAAAGCGGAGAAAAGTATCAAAAGAAAAGCCTTTTTGCATATTGGTCGGTCACACAATATACTACGCTTAACTAAAAAGTTTTTGGTTCCGCTTTTTTCAAAAAGCGGAGAAAAAAGTGCCATTAAATAAAAAAGCTCCTGATCGTTATCGGACAGGAGCTTTTTTATATTCTCAAAAAAGACGATTAGTCAACGTTCAAGGTAACGCGTTTGAAAGCGGTAGCCGTAAGGTCTTTGTTGATAGATTTGAGGTATTGTTGAATACTCATCTTGGCATCTTTGATAAATGCCTGTTCTAATAACGTTGCTTCCTGGTAGAATTTGTTCAGGCGGCCTTGTGCGATTTTGTCGAGCATTTCTTCTTTTTTGCCTTCTTCGCGGGCCTTGTCCTTGGCGATTTCAAATTCTTTGGCAACTACGTCTGCCGGAATTTCTTCGCGGGTTACAGCCAACGGAGCCATAGCAGCTACCTGCATAGCTACGTCTTTGGCAACTTGGGTATCTACGGTTTCCTGGTTGAAGCCGACGATAGTAGCCAGTTTGTTACCCGGGTGGATGTAAGCGATGGTGCTGGGTGCGGAAATGTATTCGTAGTATCCGGCTTCCATCTTTTCGCCGGTGATACCGATTCTATCGACGATGAGTTGTTCAACGGTGCTGTCGCCTATTTTCATGGCTTTGAGTTCGTCCATGTTTGCCGGTTTGTTGGCGATAGCGGCGTCGAGGATAGATTTGGTCAGGGCGATGAAATCGGTGTTTTTGGCTACAAAGTCTGTTTCGCATTTGAGTGCGAAGATAGCGGCGAAGTTGCCGTTTGCGGCGGCTAAAACGCAGCCTTCTGAGGCTTCGCGGTCAACGCGTTTGGCGGCTACGGCCTGTCCTTTTTTGCGGATTATTTCTACTGCGGCTTCGAAGTCGTTGTTGGCTTCTACAAGCGCGTTTTTACAGTCCATCATACCGGCTCCGGTCATTTTACGGAGCTTGGTAATATCTGCCATTGAAACTGCCATATTCTTTTTTTCTTTTTATTAGTGGTTTGGTAAGAGATGAAAAGTGGGCCGTTGGCTCACTTTTCATCGGTTATTTTTACTCTTCGCTGGTTTTGAACTTGTCGGCGATGTTGGCGTTCAATGCTTCGTCGTCGCCTTTCTGGATTCTTTCTTTTTTGACAGCGCGGGTTTTTCTTTCTTTCTTTTCTGCCGGGGCTTCTTCTTCGGAAGTGGCATCGATCTTTTCTGCTTTTCTTTCTTCCAAGCCTTCGACGATGGCGCCGCATACGGCATCCAGAATTACTTCGATGGATTTGGTTGCGTCGTCATTGGCCGGGATTACGTAGTCGATGTTGGTCGGATCGGAGTTCGTATCGACCATGGCGAATACGGGGATACCAAGACGGTTGGCTTCGCGTACGGCGATGTGCTCTTTCATTACGTCTACTACGAACAGGGCTGACGGCAGACGGGTCAGGTCGGCGATGCTTCCCAGGGTCTTTTCCAGTTTGGCGCGTTGACGGGTGATTTGCAGTTTTTCTCTTTTGGAGAGGTTGTCAAATGTGCCGTCTTTGGTCATTTTGTCGATGGTGGTCATCTTTTTCACCGCTTTGCGGATGGTGGGGAAGTTGGTCAACATCCCGCCGGGCCAACGTTCGATAACGTAGGGCATATTGATGGCGGCTGCTTTTTCTGCAACTACCTCTTTGGCTTGTTTCTTGGTGGCAACGAAGAGCACTCTTTTGCCTGATTTCGCAATCTGTTTGAGAGCGGCTGCTGCGTCGTCTATTTTTGCAACTGTTTTGTAAAGGTCAATGATATGAATACCATTGCGCTCCATGAAGATGTAAGGAGCCATAGCGGGGTTCCACTTTCTTTTCAGGTGTCCGAAGTGTACGCCTGCTTCTAATAACTGTTCAAAATTTGTTCTTGACATTTGTTTGTTTTTAAATCGTTTACATTCTACTGATACAATCGCAGGGTAGTCAGTCCTGGTGTCTGAATCCTTGCAATTTGGATACTAAACGCTTTATCGCCTGCGACGATGATGCCCCAAATGATATTAACGTTTGCTGAACTGGAATCTCTTTCTTGCTTTGGGACGTCCCGGTTTCTTGCGTTCAACAACGCGCGGGTCGCGGGTCATGAATCCTTCGGCTTTGAGCGCGGGTTTGTCTTCCGGATTGATTTTTACCAATGCACGGGCAATGGCCAAGCGAAGGGCTTCGGCTTGTCCTTTCATTCCTCCGCCGTTCAAATTTACCTTGATGTCGTATTTTTCGGCAACGCCAAGTGTGGTCAGCGGTTGTTTTACGACAAATTGAAGAATACTTGACGGGAAGTATGAGGCAAGGTCTCGTTTGTTTATGGTGATGTTTCCTGTTCCTTCGTTAACGAATACGCGGGCTACCGCTGCTTTTCGTCTTCCTAATGCATTAACTACTTCCATACTTCTTATTTAAGAGCGTTTATATCTATTGTTTTGGGTTGTTGTGCTGCGTGCGGATGTTCGCTTCCGGCATATACATAGAGGTTGCGCAACAGTTTGGCTCCCAATTTGTTTTTGGGTAACATCCCTTTTATGACTTTGGTAAACAGTTTGGTTTCTCCTTTTTTCATGTAGGTGGCCGGTGTTCCTAATCTTTGTCCGCCGGGATATCCGGTGAAAGTGATGTAAACACGGTCGTTCCATTTGTTACCGGTTAATTTTACTTTGTCTGCATTGATGATGATTACGTTGTCGCCGCAATCTACGTGCGGGGTGTAGCTGGGTTTGTATTTGCCGCGTAAAAGTTTGGCAACTTTTGAGCCCAAACGTCCCAATACCTGATCGGTTGCATCTACTACAACCCATTCTTTTTTTACAGTTGCTTTGTTTGCAGAAATGGTCTTATAACTTAAAGTATCCACTGCTTGAAATTTTAATAGTTAATTACTAAATAAATAGACATAGCTTCGACGATTTCGGACACTGAAATTGTTCGATGCCATGCAGGTTTTGTTTAAACTTTGATAATAATCGGCTTGCAAAGGTATTGCTTTTCTTTGAAATACAAAACTTTTGCAAGGAAAAAACTTGCTGAAAAATAAAAAACCGGAATATGCATCGCGGCATATCCCGATTTTTTTTGTATGAGCCGGTTTGTATGGTTATTGGTAAGTTTGGTCGCTGAATCCTCCCAGTTCGTTCGGGGTGTCGTCGTCGGAGCCCGGATAGCTCAGGGTAGTACTCTGTTCTGCTCCTTCGAAGTCGTCGTATCCGATGACGATGTTGGAGACGTTGGTGAGGTTGTCGGGTATTTTGAATGCTACGATGCCCGAGTATCGGCGGGTGCCGGTGTCGCCGTTGGCGTCGTGTACGAATTGCAGGTACCAGCTGCCGTTTTCAGGATTGATGGTCGGCCCGTCTATCTGGTTGACTATCATGTTGATGTAGTGTATGCTGCCGGGGCTTGCCTGGTAGTCGAACGTGATGTTGATGAAGTCATCGCCTATCCACGCATCGTCTATCTCTATGGGAGCTGTGCCTCGTAAGGGGCTGGTAGAGATGGTGTCGGCGGTGAGGGTGTAGATGGGTTTGGTGAGGATATTGCGGATGTCGATGAGTTGGATGTTTTTGGTGTATCCCTCTTTGTTGTTGCCTAAATCGTAGTAGGTGGCGTATGCCCGGCAGCCGGTGTTGAGCGGATAACCGATCAGGAACGAGTTGATCCACGAGGGATAGAGGGTGTTCTGGTTGTCGAGCGTCAGGTAGAATGTCTGCTCACTTCCGATGGGGAACCAGCTCGGGGCATTTTCGGGTTCGGGTATGTTTACCGTGGTTACGGCTCCGTAAAGGGTGGGCTGTTCGTCGTCATCGTCGTCGCATGAGATCATCAAAAAGGATGAAAAGAGTGCGGCCAGCGCGAATAGGGATAGATACTTTTTCATAATAGTTTCTTTTTTATTTGTAGTTTACACCTGTTTTTATGCAGTTTATGTTGCTGCATTTTACTGGTATAAACAGCTTTTTCCATAAAAAGGTTTATGAAAAAGTAAGATTTGTTGTGCTTTCTTTAAAGAATGTGATGTCTTTGGCCGGGGTTATTGGGTTTTGGGAGGACACTCGCGAAGGGTTTCGATGATTTTGGCGGCAGCTCTTTTTGCTGCTCCGGGAGTACCTAACCGGCGTTGTACGGTGTTGTACCCTTCGAGCATCTTGTTGCGGGTGGACGGGTCGTTCAGCAGGAGATCCAACTCGTGTGCCATGTTGGTAGCCGAGAAAAGGTGTGCTACGAGCTCTTTGACAACTTCTTGATTGGCTATCAGGTTGACGAGCGATATGTAGGGGACGCTGAGTATGCGTTTGAATAGTTCGTAGGTGAAACGTCCTCCGCCGATTTGGTAGCATACTACTTGCGGCGTTTTCAACAGGGCGGTTTCGAGCGTGGCCGTTCCCGAGGTAACCAAGGCGGCCTGTGCTTGTTGCAGTAAACGGTAGGTCTGTCCGAATACGACCGATACGCCGGTATCATGGATAATAGGGGTGTAGAACGATTCTTCTATTCCGGGGGCTCCGGCCACGACGGCCTGGTATGCGGGAAATTGTGCGGCGGCTTTGATCATCTCCGGCAGGTTGGCCTTGATTTCCTGTCGCCGGCTACCGGCCAATAGGGCGATGATGGGCTTGTCATTCAACCGGTTTTGGTGAATGAAAGCATCGAAACTCTCCTCTGCGTAGGGGCGTACCGATAGCTCGTCTACGGTAGGGTTGCCTACATAGGTTACCGGGTAGTGATGCTTTTGGTAAAATTCTACTTCAAAAGGCAGTATGCAGAGCATCTGGTCGATGTATTTTTTGATGGATTTGATCCGGTACTCTTTCCAGGCCCATATCTTGGGTGAGATGTAGTAAAATATAGGGATACCCAGGGTGGTTTTGACAAATTTGGCTATTTTCAGGTTGAATCCCGGATAATCGATCAGGATGAGCGCATCGGGACGGTATGCCGTGATGTCTGCCTTGCAGCGACGCAGGTTGTCGAATACTTTGTCTATATTGGCAATGACCGAGACAAAGCCCATGAAGGCCATCTCGCGGTAGTGTTTTACTAAGGTGCCACCTTCGGCCTGCATCAAATCGCCGCCGAAAAAACGGAAGTCGGCTTTCGGGTCTTGTTCTTTGATGGCACGCATGAGGTTCGATGCGTGCAGGTCTCCGGAGGCCTCTCCGGCGATTAAATAGTATTTCATACGGTTCTTTTATGGATAAGCGAAGGTACGGGTTTTATTCTGTAAAAAAAAATGTCTTGTTAAATATGTGGTAGATAGTTTGTTTTTATGAAAAAATGCGTTACCTTTAAAAGCTATTTCCCTGAATATTGTAAGGTATGAACGTAGATGCAGACTTGTTTAAGATCAATCACCGCCGGATAAAACCCAGTCGCGGGCGGAAACTGATTGCTGAACCGTTGCTGTCGGAGCGTGTTTTTCAACGCTCGGTGGTTTTGATGGTGGAGCATGCTCTTTCTGGTAGTATGGGCTTGGTGTTGAATAAACCATTGGGGTTTGATTTGCGGCATATCGTGCCCTCTTTGGGCGAGATGGCCGAGACCGTTCCTGTTTTCAACGGGGGGCCGGTAGGGAATGATCGTCTTTTTTATGTCCATCGGTTGGGCCATGTGATTATGAATGCGGTTGATTTGGGAAATGGCTTGTATATTGATGGCGATTTTGAATCGGTGCTGGCGTATCTGAAAAGTGGGAATCCTGTCAATGAAAACATTCGCTTCTTCTTGGGTTACTCTGGCTGGGATGGCGGTCAGCTGGACGCTGAAATAGAAGAGGGTGTCTGGGTGGTTTCGCCGCATAAAGAGGTTGAATTGGACGCTTGTATCGCTGGCGAGTCGTATTGGAAGAGTGCTGTCCGGGAAATGGGTCCGAGTTATAAACTCTGGTTGAGTTATCCTAAGACTCCGTGGTTGAACTGATATTTTTTACATACTATAATAAGTATGTAATAAGTTGGGTTCTGTTTTTTTATATATACAAAAACAGAAAAAGCCGGAATTGTTCCGGCTTTTTCTGTTTTCTGGATGGAAAACAATTATTTCTTTTTGTTTTGCATATGCTTTTGGTAACGGCTCATAAACTTGTCCACACGTCCTGCCGTATCGACCAATTTTTGTTTGCCGGTGTAGAACGGGTGTGATGAGCTGGTAATTTCCAATTTTACCAACGGATAGGTAACTCCGTCTATTTCGATCGTTTCTTTTGCATTGATGGTGGAACGAGAGATGAAGATTTCTTCGTTCGACATGTCTTTGAAAACTACGGGACGGTAATTTTCCGGATGGATTCCTTTTTTCATCGCTATATATCTTTTAATTGTTATTCATTTCTAACGCGTTGGTGGCGCGTGTTTTTTCTTTGTAATGGCGTGCAAATTTAGTGATAAGTTTTTATATACAAAACTTTTATTGCAGTTTAATCGAAAAAAATGACGAAAGGTTCTCTGAAAGGGGTGTTTTGGAGTTGGCAGGAAGGGTACTGTTGCCTTTTGTCCGGTGGATGCCGGCAGATTGTGCAAAGAGTTTTTATCGTGCCTGAGAGAGAGGGGCTTTCCATATTTTTTCTCCGTTGAGCAGGATTTCTCGGATGTATCGGTTGGGCGTGATGTGTAAATCGCCTGAATCTATTAAGGAGACACCTTGGCTCTCTTTCGGCTGTATGGGGCGGATTTGAAGCGTGTCGTCTTGTATGTGAAGTTCGGGTGAGCATGGGCATCCTTGGTAAAGGTGGTATATCCGGATGGAATCGTTGGGGAAGATGTAGGCCGAGATGTCGATTTGTTCGGGGCGTAACCTCTCGTTTTCGATGTTTAGAATCGAAACGGGGAGGGTTACCCGGGCAACGGTGGAGCATTGTATCTCGATCTCCTGCCTGTTTTGTTTGACAACAACGGTATAGGCTGCCAGCAAGCACAAGGACAGCCATACGAACAGGGTGCTTTTTTTTATTTTTATCGTTTTCATTATATGGCAAAGGGTTGGGTTAGTTAGTAAATCTCTTTTTCTTGTAGGGCGAAATATGCGGCTACCAGGACGGTCAGGCAAAAGCATCCTGCCAGTAATAAGGAGCCGGTGGTGGGAGATTCGGCGGCGCGGCAGACGATGGGTGTCGCATCTTGGAACAGGAGGTGCTCCGTGTCTATGGAGGTGCTTGTCGTCTGTACCGTTTCTTTTGTACTGCCGACTGGGATTAGAAAAGCAATGACGAGGATGCCGATGATGAATGTCTGCAATAGGCGGTTGTCTTTCTTCCCTGATTGGAGGGCAATGATGATGGTGGGAATGAAAAGGAATAACAGGTAGGAAGTCCCGGTTAATGTCTTGATTTGTTCCCTAAACCAGCAGATCGGGTTGAGTGTGTAAACGGAGGGGAGAAGGGAGTGCTGCCAGATGTCGGGATCGGTGGGTTGCGGTATTTGCAGCAGGTTGGCGAACAGGAGGTTGTATGTCGTATTCAGCAGGATAAATAATGCGAGGTATGCAGTCAATGCGATGAGTTGCGACAACAGGATGGCAGAAAATTTTTCGAACGTGGTGGCCGGGAGCAGGGTGTATTCACGTGAAGAGTTTCTCATGTAGTGTACTAATGCCAGAAAATAGAGCGCGACGTTGAGGAATAGTCCGAACAGGAATACGAACTGTTGTATGTGGTTTGCCGGAAGGTTGATCAAGACCAGTCCGACGAAAGCTACGTGGAAGCAAAGGTAAGATACGAGGTGGTGCTGTTGTGTTGCCCAGAGGTTGCGCAACAGCCATCCGATTCTTTGTATGCTGAATGTATTCATCTTGTTTGTCGTTTGCAGAGGTGATGGAATGGGTTTATTGTATCTGAGGCTTCTTTGTATTTATTTAGGTTGCCGGGTCTTTTTGCCGGGATAGAAATTGGGTGTATTGGGTTGCTATTTCGGTTATGTCAATCCCTAACAGTTGCATCTCTTTGAACATGGAGGGTAGGATTTCATCGATAAACTGTTGCTTTTTGAGCTGGTGTATTTGTGTCAGGGCATTGTCGGCAATGAAATAGCCGATGCCTCGCTTGTTGTAGATGATGCCGCTGTTTTGCAACCGTTCGTATGCCCGCATGACGGTGTTGGGGTTTACTTCGAGCTGTACGGCCAGTTCGCGCACCGAAGGGATGCGACATCCGGGGGAGAAAATCCCTTGCAGGGCTTGCGTGCAGATGTAGTCGGCTATCTGTATGAAGATGGGTTGTGTGTTGTTGAAGTCCATATTCGCAAACTTAGTCTATTTGTTTGTTTTTTAGCTTGTAGAATAATCTCCCGACAATACCCGCAAGAAGCAGGACGTAAAGCCAGGGCGATAGGAGTATGGCTTGCCAGGGTGCCGGATCGATTCCTTTGTACAGGGACTTGATGAAGAAACCGAAGATGACGGCAGAGAAGCTGTAAAACAGGATAAATAGAGATATCATCCAGCCGTGTTTCCGAGTTATGACGGTACAAAGGAGGGAAGAAAGGATGCAGAACGAAAGCAACAGGAGGAACATGGCCGGTACTGAGACGGCGGAATGAGAGGTATCCATAAGCAACGGAAATGGATTGAACAGGTACATTCCCCCGATACGGAGACAGTAGTCCGTTGCGACGTCGGTTGGTGTGAACCACGTTGTGTGGAAGATGCCTTCCAAAAGGGTATTGGCTGAAAATAACAGGATGAAACCGATGTAACAGCTGGCTACGCTGATGAGGAAATAAACGACAAGTAGCATCAACATGGCACATAGCCGTTCGCTGGTATTTGCCGGTAGGGTGAAGAGGTTGGTCCCGTTCTGGTAAATGGCAATCCGTATCAGCTCTAAGCCGGAGCCTTGTATGATGACGATGGTGGAGACAAGGGCCAGAATCTGGGATCGTATGAGATTGTCCATGGGAGAGATGAGCATGAAACTGCCTGTCATAAACAGGGCAAGAATGGGTATCATGAAGAACCGGGAGGGGGAGGAACCCTGTATGCAGCGGTATAAATGAAAGGTACGGGTGAGGCTGAATGGCGTTTCCATAAAGAGATGTGTTTATTGTTGACGATTCTTTAAGATGGATGCTATTGGTGTTTGCCGGCAGATAATGGCATTGAACAGCAATTCGAGATCGACGGGGGTCTCTTCGCCGGTTGTGTTCTCTGTGATGCCGATTGTTCCCGCCAGGGAGGGCTGGCTGTACAGGGAAGTCTCCTGCGGCGATATTTTCCGGAAAGAGAGCTTTCGGGTGATGTCGGCCAGGGTGGCGTTCAGGATGATTTGTTGTTTGTCGAGTATGAGGACGGCATCTATTAAACTCTCCAAATCGCGCACCTGGTGGGTGGATATGATAACGGTCCTCTCTTCTTGCATGAGCGATGCCAATAGTTGGCGGAATACGCTTTTTGAGGGGATGTCCAATCCGTTGGTGGGTTCGTCCAGCAGGAGAATGGGGGTGTTTACTCCGAAGGCCAGCGCGATGGCCGCTTTCTTGCGTTGCCCGAGCGAGAGCGATTTGAGTTCGTCTTCGGGTGATATGCCGAATGCTTGCAGGGTACGGTTGCATATAGCCGGGTCGAACGTGTTGTAAAACGGGGCGTACATCTGTATATATGTTTTTACTTTGACCGACGGCAGAACGGGCTCTTCGGGCAGAAAGTAAAAGGAGCGTAAGAACGAAAGTGTCCTTTTTCGCGACTCTTGTCCGTTTACCCGGCAGGCTCCACTGTCGGGGAAGAGCAGTCCGCTGATCAATTTAAGCAGGGTGGTCTTTCCTTCGCCGTTTTTTCCTAACAACCCGTAAATGTATCCCGGTTGGATGGTTGTGCTTATCTGTTTGAGTACGCTCTTTTTTTTGAATGAGCGTGTGATGTTTTCTATCTGTATCATGCTTATTAGTGTATTAGTGAAATAGTACACTGCAAATGTATGACATTTTTTTTATTCTGCAAATGTTTCTTCTCTTTTTTAGGGGGATAAAATGAGAAATATATGTTATGGGTTCTTTTCCAGTTAGATGGGCTTCTGGATTTTACGGTTTGAGGGAGGAAGTCGGGGTTTGCTAAATGAAAATAACGGAGAATGCGGTTATTTTTTAGGATGAGATTGCCGAGTTACGGGTTGAAATTTTTACCTTTGTAAAAAATTTTTATCTTCTATCAGATGAACGACATATCTTCTTTGAACAGAGCAGCCGATAACATCCGTATTTTATCGGCATCGATGGTTGAAAAAGCCAAATCAGGACATCCGGGCGGAGCCATGGGTGGTGCAGATTTTATAAATACACTGTTTGCGGAGTATCTGGTGTACGATCCGCAAGATCCGTTGTGGATAAATCGTGACCGTTTCTTCCTGGATCCGGGGCATATGTCGCCGATGCTTTATTCTGTATTGGCTTTGGCTGGAAGGTTTTCGTTGGAAGAGTTGAAAAGTTTTCGTCAGTGGGGCAGTGTAACGCCCGGACATCCCGAAGTGAACCAGGCAAGAGGGATAGAAAATACCTCGGGGCCTTTGGGACAGGGACATGCAATGGGGGCGGGAGCTGCTATTGCGGAGCGTTTTTTGTGTGCCCGTTTTGGCGAATGGATGAGCCATAAGACCTATGCCTTTATTTCGGACGGAGGTATTCAGGAGGAAATTTCGCAAGGTGTAGGCCGTATTGCCGGCTATCTGGGATTGCACAACTTTATCATGTTTTTTGACAGTAACGATGTGCAGTTGTCTACCGATACGGATGCCGTTACCTCGGAAGATACGGCCAAGAAATATGAGTCGTGGGGCTGGCGTGTGATGACCATAGACGGTAACGATGTGGCTCAGATTCGGAAAGCGCTGGACGCTGCGATTGAAGAAAAGGAACGTCCTACGTTGATTATCGGGAAAACGGTTATGGGAAAAGGATGCCTTACGTCCGACAACCGTTCGTTCGAGGGAATGTGTTCTACCCATGGACAACCGTTGAGTGCGGCAGGTGTTTCGGTAGAAAATACCATTAAGAATTTGGGCGGAAATCCGGAAGATCCGTTTGAGATTTTTGAAGAAACGAAAAAGATATATGCCGACCGTGCCGAAGCCCTGAAAAAGATTGTGGCGGAAAGACGGGCGGAACAGACTCGTTGGGAAAAGGAAAATCCAGAACAGGCACAGTTGCTGAAAAAATATTTTTCAGGTGAGGTTCCCGATGTAGATTATGCTTCGATTTCAGTGAAAGCAGATCAGGCTACCCGCACGGCATCGTCTGCCGTATTGGGCGTTTTTGCCAAAGAGGTGGGTAATATGATTGTCTCTTCTGCCGATTTGGCCAACTCGGACAAGACGGATGGCTTTTTGAAAGGCGGGAGCAGAGCTTTTGCCAAAGATGATTTCGGTGGCGGATTTTTACACGCGGGAGTATCGGAATTGACTATGGCGGCTATTATAAATGGGATAGCTTTGCACGGGGGGGTAACGGCTGCTTGCGGAACGTTTTTTGTCTTCTCCGATTATATAAAGCCGGCGGCCCGTATGGCAGCCTTGATGCAACTTCCTGTAAAATATGTATGGACGCACGATGCTTTCCGTGTGGGAGAGGATGGGCCTACGCATCAGCCTATTGAACAGGAGGCTCAGATACGCCTGCTTGAACAGGTGAAAAATCATGCAGGCAAGAACAGTATGTTGGTGCTTCGTCCTGCGGATAGCGCAGAAACCGTTGTTGCCTGGAAAATGGCGATGGAAAATAGGGATACCCCTACTGCATTGATTCTTTCGCGGCAGAATATAAAAGATTTACCCTCAGTATCGGGTAATCGTTATCAGGATGCGTTGCAAGCCCAACGGGGAGCTTACGTGGTGATGAAGGACGATGATCCCGATGTGATTTTAGTAGCTAACGGGTCGGAGGTCTCTACGTTGGTGGCAGCAGCTCCGTTGCTGAAAGAGGCTGGTATTCGGGTACAAATAGTGTCGGCTCCTTCCGAAGGGTTGTTTTTCAATCAGCCGGAAAGTTATCGGGAACAGGTGATACCTTTGGACAAGCCGGTATTTGGTTTGACGGCTGGGTTACCTTCAACGCTTTATCGTTTAGTAGGACGTAATGGGGTAGTATTTGGATTGGATCATTTCGGGTATTCGGCCCCTTATCAGGTGTTGGATGAGAAATTCGGTTTTACGGCCGAGAATGTTTGTGTCCAGGTAAAGGCGTTGTTGAAAAAATAATATTTTATATATAAAAAAAGGAGTCAATTTTAATTGACTCCTTTTTTTTGTCGCTTTGTATGGATGTTACGTCGTTCTTTATTGAAGCAGTACAAGATACTGCGCCGAACTAAAAAGTTTTTGGTTCCGCTTTTTTCAAAAAGCGGAGAAAAGAATCCTGATAGTCGATTGAAAAAAAAGGAATCGCTGATCACAAACAGCGATTCCTGTACGATAGATATGATGAGATGAGGGTAAATAGAGATTAGATTATTTGGTATATGCTTATTTATCGTCTTCATCTGCATAGATGGTGATCCCTTCCAACATGGTATCTTGTAAAGATAAGATGTTTTCGCCCATGTTGGCTATTTGTTGTTCAGGATATACCGTTATGGCTTTGTAGATGGGTTCAAACCCAACGTATGAGATACATACAACGTAATTACCGGCAGGGACGTCCGAGATGGAGAACGTTCCGTCTTGTCCGCTTAATACCAGTTTTTTTATGATTCTGCTTTGTCCATCCAGCAGTTGTATGGTAGCATCGGCAAGAATATCGCCCTCAGAGGTTTTAACGATTCCGTTAACGGTGGCTTCTGATTTTAATGTCTGAGCAGACAGATTTATACTTAAACTCGGAAGCATAAATAAAGCGGAGAGAATAATAGTCTTAATCATAGCTGTTTGTTTTAAAAATTCGACAATGTATTTGTTTGCTTTTTGTATCGTTTTGACTCCTCTGGGGAGATTTGGTTTAACAGTACAGTATTAATTTAACATAAATAAATAATAAAAAAGACTTGGCTTTAAACAATGTGAGGCCAAAACAGGTACGTTTCAGCATTTTGTATGTATATTTGCACGTAAAATCTTTAAATAAACAATAACATTTTATGAAAGAGATTATCCGGGTATTAAGGCGGTTTGTCCCACCATATAGGAAATTTCTTGTATTGAGTATCTTTTTCAATATGCTTTCAGCCGTCTTTACGCTGGTGTCGTTCAGTGCCATCGGCCCGATTCTGAAAATGCTGTTTAAAGTGCAGGAGGATACGGTGTTCGATTATGTGGATATTCGTATGGACAGTATCCAATCGGTAAAAGAGGCTGTACTGAACAATGTCAATTACTATCTTTCGCAACAGATTCAGCAGTCGGGTACGGAATATGTTCTTTTCTTGGTGGGTATGTATCTGATTGTAATGACCTTGTTTAAAACGGCCAGTGCATACCTTGGCTCGTACTTTATGATTCCTATCCGAACAGGAGTAGTGCGAGATATTCGGAATTCGTTGTTTAAAAAGGTACTCTCTTTGCCGATCGGTTTTTTTACCAGCGAACGGAAAGGGGATGTGATGGCACGTATGACCGGTGATGTGGCGGAGGTGGAAAACTCTATTATGGCGTCGCTGGATATGCTGTTTAAGAATCCCATACTGATATTCTTTTATTTGGCGGCCATGCTTGTTATCAGCTGGCAGTTGACGGTTTTTGTACTTGTTCTGTTGCCTTTGAGCGGTTATGTTATGGGTACGGTAGGTAAGAAACTGAAAAGAACCTCGACGGTGGGTCAGAACCAGTGGGGTGAATTGATGGCGCAGATAGAAGAGACGTTGGGGGGATTACGCATTATCAAGGCTTTTTGTGCGGAACATAAGATATTCGCCCGCTTTTTTAAATCGAACGAAGCCTTTAAGCGTACGGTGAACCGTATCAGCAGCCGTCAGGCGTTGGCCCACCCGATGAGTGAGCTTTTGGGTACCATTACGATTGTGATTGTCCTGTGGTACGGAGGATCGCTGATTTTGAGTGGCGACAGCAGTATAGACGCTTCTTTGTTTATTGTTTATCTGACTATCTTTTACAGTATCATCAATCCGGTAAAAGAGTTCTCAAAGGCGGGTTATGCCGTGCAACGGGGATTGGCATCGATAGATCGTATCGATAAGATACTGACGGCGCAGAATCCGATTACCAGTCCGGAAAATCCGAAACGAATCGAGACCCTGACCGATCGGATAGAGTACAGGAACGTGTCGTTCAAGTACCATACCGACTGGGTTATTAAAGATGTAAATTTGACTATCCGAAAGGGTCAGACCGTGGCGCTGGTAGGACAATCCGGGTCTGGAAAATCTACCTTGGCAGACCTCTTGCCCCGTTTCTACGATGTAGAGAAAGGGAGTATCGAGATTGACGGCGTTGATGTGCGGGATTTGGATGTCTCCCGTTTGAGGGGGATGATGGGAAATGTGAACCAGGAGGCCATCTTGTTTAACGATACCTTTTTCAACAACATCGCTTTTGGAGTGGAAAATGCTACCATGGAACAAGTGATGGAGGCGGCCAAGATAGCCAATGCCCATGATTTTATCATGGCTACGGACGAGGGCTATCAAACCAATATTGGAGACAGGGGATGTAAACTGTCTGGCGGACAACGGCAACGAATCAGTATTGCGCGTGCCATTTTGAAAAATCCGCCTATCCTGATTCTGGATGAGGCAACGTCTGCACTCGATACCGAATCGGAAAAACTGGTGCAGGATGCCCTTGACAAATTGATGAAAAACCGAACTACCGTTGTAATAGCCCACAGACTCTCTACCATCAAGAATGCTGATTTGATTTGTGTGATGCACGAGGGAGAGATTGTCGAGCGCGGACGGCACGACGAGTTGATAGCGTTGAACCGTTATTATAAACGGTTGGTGGATATGCAGAAATTCTGATAAAATAAAATAGGAAATATGAAAACTCATTTTACTGCATTGCTGGGCATGGTTTGTCTGGCGATATTGACAGCCTGTTCGGGGAGCGGGCAGAAAGATTATCTGAGTTATGTGGACCCGTTTATCGGGACCGGAGAGCACGGCCATGTCTTTTTAGGGGCAAGCGTGCCTTTCGGGACGATACAGGCCGGTCCGCAGAATATCCACAAGGGATGGGACTGGTGTTCTGGCTATCACTATTCAGACAGTATTATCATCGGTTTTTCCCATACGCACCTGAGCGGTACGGGGTGTGCTGATTTAGGCGATATCTTGTTGATGCCTTATGTGGGAGAGATCCGTACCCGGAGAGGTGAACAGAATGACATTTCGAACAGTTGCTCTTCTTACTACAAACATGAAAAGGAACAATGTAGCCCCGATTATTACGCGTTGACGATGGAAAACGGCGTTAAGGCAGAATTGACCGCTTCGGGTCATGTGGCCATGCACCGATATACGTTCCCGGACAAAGAGGCTCCCCGGGTGTTGCTGAACTTGCAAGAGGGTAACGGCGACAGGGCCTCGGATACCTATATGCGTCTTGCCGATAAGTACACGGTAGAGGGGTATCGCGTGTCGAACGGATGGTCGCCGAAACACCAGGTGCATTTTACGGTTAAGAGTAAAACTCCAATTAGCGAACTGCTGGTGTTTGACGAGGATAAACCTGCTGGTTCCGATTCGATTCGGGGCAAGGCGGCAAAAGGAGTCCTGTTGTTTGAGGGAGACCCCCGGGAGGTAGAGCTGAAAGTGGCTATCTCATCGGTGAGTGCAGCAAATGCAGCGTTGAACATGGAGAGTGAAGTGCCTCACTGGAACTTTGATAAAGTCCGTCGCCAGGCTCGGGAGTTGTGGAACAGCGAACTGTCAAAGGTAGAGGTCTCTACTCCTGATGAAAATAAAAAGAAGATATTCTATACCGCCCTTTATCATGCTTTTATCGCGCCTACGGTGTATGCCGACGTGAATGGCGAGTTCAGGGGACACGATGATAAGATTTACAAGGCCGATTGGGTGAATTACTCCACCTTCTCGCTGTGGGATACGTATCGTACGCTTAATCCGCTTTTTACGATTATCCAACCGGAACGGGTGTCGGATATGGTTAACTCCATGCTGAGCATTTACGACCAGCAGGGGCGTCTGCCGATATGGCCGTTGGTAGGGGGTGAAACAAACCAAATGCCCGGATATAGTTCAATTCCGGTGATAACCGATGCATACTTGAAAGGGTTTGGCGGGTTTGATGCCGAACGGGCTTTTGCCGCCTGCAAGTCGTCGGCAGAGAATCCGGCACACGACGGTATCGCTTATGTGTTGAGCCAAGAATACATTCCCTGCGATAAGGTGGGCGAAGCAACTTCCAAAGCCATGGAATATGCCGTGGGTGATTGGGGTATTGCCGCCATGGCTAAAAAAATGGGGAAAACCGATGAGGCTGAACTCTTTGCTAAACGGGGACGCTATTATACCCATTACGTGGATACGACCATCGGTTTTGTCCGTCCCAAAAATGCAGACGGAAGCTGGTTGGCCGATTACGACCCCTTTAATGCTGTACATGGCGGTCAAGGTTATTTTTGTGAAGGTACGGGTTGGCAATATACGTTCTTTGTCCCTCAGCATCCCGAAGGTTTGATCGAACTGCTGGGAGGCGATGACCGCTTTGTACAGAAACTGGATTCGCTCTTTGCCGCAGAAGGCGATATGGGAGAGTTCGCTTCGCCTGATATCAGCGGATTGATAGGCCAGTATGCCCACGGAAATGAACCGAGTCACCATATTATATATATGTATGCCTATGCCGGACAACAGTGGAAAGCGGCCGAAAAGGTACGTTACGTGCAGAACCATTTCTATACCTCCAAACCCGAAGGTATTATCGGTAACGAGGACTGCGGGCAGATGTCGGCTTGGCATATCCTGTCGGCTTTTGGTTTTTATCAGGTAAATCCCTCGAACGGAGTATTTGTATTCGGCTCTCCTCAGTTTGACAGTGCCGTTATCCAATTACCCGAAGGAAAACAGTTTACAATTCTGGCTCAAAACAATACGCCCGAAAATATGTATATACAATCGGTTACGTTGAACGGTCAGCCCTATGAAAAGTCGTACATTCGCTATGACGATATCATGAAAGGCGGAACGCTTGAATTTGTAATGGGTGCCCAACCGAACAAGTCGTTCGGTGCCGCTCCCGAGAATAGACCGGTATCGCTGTAAAACTGGATATTGTAAAAATAAAAAACGCAACAACTCGATTTTGTTGCGTTTTTTGTTATCTTCGTTGTATAAATAATGATATATGGAATCGATCAAAGAAATATTCCGGATAGGAAAAGGCCCGTCGAGTAGTCATACTATGGCTCCTCGTGCCGCTTCTCAGCAATTCCTGGCTCGAAACCCGAAGGCTGCCAGATTTGTCGTAACCCTTTATGGAAGCCTGGCTGCAACAGGAAAAGGCCATATGACCAATACGGCTATTCTGGAAGTTCTTTCTCCTGCGGCACCCACGGAGATTGTGTGGAAGCCGAAAATATTTTTGCCTTTTCACCCCAACGGGATGCACTTTGAAGCCTACGATGAGGCCGATAATAAGTTGGATGAGTGGACAACGTACAGTATTGGTGGCGGTGCGCTTGCCGATGAGAACAGTTCCTCTGCCACTCATAATGTCTATGAGATGACCCATTTGGCACAAATACAGGCGTGGTGTGAGCGTACCGGGTATGGCTATTGGGAGTACGTAGAGATGTGCGAGGGAAAAGAGATATGGGATTATTTGACCGAAGTCTGGAAAGTGATGCAGGAGGCAATCAACCGGGGATTGGAAACCGAGGGCGTATTGCCGGGCGGTTTGGGTGTACGCAGAAAAGCAGCCGACTACCTGATTCGTGCCAAAGGTTATACGGACTCTCTTCGCAGTAGGGGGATGATCTATTCGTATGCGTTGGCAACGTCCGAGGAGAATGCCGCCGGAGGTATTATTGTAACCGCTCCTACCTGCGGGTCGTGCGGCGTATTGCCGGCGGTGCTCTATCACTTGAAACAAACCCGCGATTTTCGCGAATCGCGTATCCTGCGGGCCATTGCTACGGCCGGATTGTTCGGTAACGTGGCCAAGACAAATGCATCGGTTTCCGGTGCCCAGGTCGGATGCCAGGGAGAAGTGGGGGTTGCTTGTGCCATGGCCGCTGCTGCTGCCTGCCAACTTTTCGGAGGAACTCCTGCCCAAATAGAATATGCTGCCGAGATGGGGTTGGAACACCATCTGGGATTGACTTGCGATCCGGTATGTGGATTGGTTCAGATTCCCTGCATCGAAAGAAATGCCTTTGCAGCTGCCCGTGCTTTTGATGCCAATATTTTTGCAACCTTCTCCGATGGCCGTCATCGGGTTAATTACGATAAGGCATTGGAGGTGATGCGCCAGACGGGAAATGACCTGCCGAGCCTGTATAAAGAGACCTCGGAAGGAGGATTGGCTAAAAATTATAGCTTGGAGTAAATCTCCTTTTAGATGGGAAAGATCTGTTGTTTGTGGGTTTTTGTATGTTTTAAAACATATAGCAATCACATACATAACACAAATTAACGTTATGATATAACAAAAAAAGGCATAAAAAGTTTGGAAAGGAAGATAAGAGGCAGTATCTTTGCCGAGCTTTTCAGGACGAACCCCGGGGATTGGCGCTATTCAGAAAGAGCCAGTCGGTCTTAGAAAGAGAGAGGGGGGGGAGTTTAAGGGAGCATAAGCACATTGAAAGCGTAAAAAAAGAGACAAGAAGCACAAAGGAAACAATAACGGGGAAGTCCCGGCAATTTTTTCCAGGCAACCATTCGAGCCTATATAGGGGT
>DVNA01000174.1 GCA_018714665.1 Candidatus Gallibacteroides avistercoris
CTGCAATTCCAGGTCCTGATAATTGAGCTCGCTGTTTTTCAACTCCACCTTGGAGTTTTTCAGTTTCGTACTGTTCTCCAATTTGTCGAAAATGGGAAAACTCATGGAAAAGCCCCAGAACAAGCCATTAGACCGGGACGAGGTGGTAATCGATTGCGGAGAATCCGATTTGGAGAAGCTGTATCCCGACTCAAAATCAACGGTCGGGAAGAATGCCGAACGGGCCAGTTTCAAATCCAATTCTGAAATCTTCTTGTCCCGACGCGCTATTTCCAACGACGTATTGTTGGCAATCATCCCATTCTGTACATCCTCGTATTGGAACATCGGCAACAACACGATGGAGTCTTCCACATAATCGGCCGTCCTTAAATCAATATTCATCAACGTATTCAGGTTGATATATGCGCTTCGCAACGCCTCCTGCTGTTCTACCAACGAGGAGCTGTCCGCATTCAGGTCTATTTTGGTCTGTTTGAGTTCAAGTCCCGACAAATTACCGATTTTGTATTTTTGCATGGCAACCTCAAAACGTTGTTCCGACAAATCTAGGGTCTGTTTGGCGGCCTTCAACAAACTGGCCTGCACCAGGATATTGTAATAACCGGTACTTACCTGGGCAATCAAATTCTCAACCGCCAGCTGGGTTTCCAGCTCTCCCCGCGAGACAATCTCTTTCAACCGGGCATGAGTGGTAAACATGGCCAATCCGTCAAAAATCCGCCAGTTCAGGTTCACGCTGGCCGACAGGTTATTGGTAACGGTATTGTTGAATGTACTCTCGGCGCCGTTCGAGTCGATACGTTTTGAATCGACCGTCGATTCTCTTTGCGAAGCATTTGTCGAAAGCGAGGGCATAAAGACGCCGTAATTGCGGTTGTTCCGATTGATCTCTTCGTTATTGACAGCAATACGGATACCGTAATTGGCATCCAACGCCTGTGCAATGCAATCCGACAAAGACATCATTTTTTGTGCCGCGCCCGGAACAACAGCCGACAACAGAGAAAATATACAGAGGAAGATCCGTTTCATTCTTTTACTTCTATTTTTTTATCGTCATTAACATTTATTTTCGATGCCGACAGATAAGAGTAGATAGCCGGTATGACAAACAGGGTCAGCAACGTGGCAAAAATCAATCCGCCAACCACGGCAATCCCCATAGCCACGCGGCTTTCAGCTCCTGCACCGGTGGCCAGGGCCATCGGCAAGGTACCGAGAACGGTAGAGAAACTGGTCATCAAGATCGGACGGAAACGCGATACGGCCGACTCGGTAATGGCATCGTAAAGCGACAAACCGTCCGCTTTACGCTGATTGGCAAACTCCACGATCAAGATACCGTTTTTGGTTACCAACCCGATCAACATGATGATACCGATCTCACTGAATATATTCATCGTCTGTCCATAACATTTAAGCATGGCCAACGCTCCAATCAGAGCCAACGGGACGGTAAACATGATGATCAAGGGGTCCCGGAAACTTTCAAACTGGGCAGCCAAAACCAGGTAAATGAATATCAACGCCAGGATAAAGGCAAACAGCAAACTGGATGAACTTTCGACAAAATCTTTCGAGCTTCCCGACAAGGTGGTTTTGAACGAGTCGTCCAGCACCTTTTCGGCAATGCGGTCCATCTCTTCGAGACCGTCTCCCAACGTATGACCTTTGGAGGGAGAAGCCGATATGGTAGCCGACACAAAGCGGTCGTAACGATACAACGCCGGCGGCATACTGTTCTCTTCCATCGACACTACGTTGTCTATACTGATCAACTTCCCTTGCGTATTGCGCACATACACTCCGGCCAAATCGTTGGGCTTGCTCCGCTTGTCCTTATCAAATTGCGTGATAATCTGATACTGTTTCCCATCCAGGATGTAATAGTCTATACGCTGGTCGCTCATGGTCAACTGCAAGGTTTCCGAGATATCCTGTACCGAAACGCCCAACAGCGCCGCCTTATCGCGGTTAATTTGCAGGGTCAATTCCGGTTTGGTGAATTTCAGGTTCAGGTCATAAGCCGAGAACATCGAACTGTTTGACACCTCTTCCATGAAATCGGGCAATACCCGTTTCAACTCATCCAGATTCTTGGCCTGGATAACATACTGTATGGGCAATCCGCCCCGGGTACTCCCGAAGGTTTGTTTTTGCGAGATGATCGTCCGCGCACCGGTAAACTCACGTACCTTCACGGCCAGGTCCTCGGCTATCTCCTGCTGGGTCCTTTCTCGCTCTTCGGGATCTTTCAACATGATATTTCCCGACCCCGAGTTGGTAGAACCGCCACGTCCCACCATGGCCATGATTACCCGGTTCTCGGGCACATCTTTTTCCAAGAAATCAGCCAACTCGTCCATGTACTGTTCCATATACTCAAACGAAGAGCCTTCGGTAGCCGTAGAGGAGATGGAGAGCTGCGAACGGTCTTCCAGCGGAGCCATTTCAGAGGGTAAATCCATCCATAAGAAATAGATTCCGATTGTGGCCAACACCAGGATAATGGGAGCCAGGAAACGTACCTTCATAAACTTATGCAACGATTTGCGATACCCCTCTGCCAACCCCAGGAAGAACGGTTCGGTAAATTTATATATCTTGTTGTCCGTAGCATCCCGCGTAAGCAATTTCGCCGAAATCATGGGCGTAAACGAAAGGGCCACGAAAGCCGAAATAATCACAGCACCGGATATCACAATACTGAACTCCCGGAACAACCGTCCGGTCGTCCCTTGCAGGAATACGATGGGCAAGAATACGGCAACCAACGCAATCGTGGTGGCAATCACTGCAAAGAATATCTCCTCCGAACCCTTCAAGGCCGCCTCTTTGGGAGACATTCCCTTCTCTATCTTGTTATAGATATTCTCCATAACCACAATCGCGTCGTCCACCACCAGCCCGATGGCAAGCACCATGGCCAGCAATGTCAGGATGTTTATGGTAAATCCGGCCAGATACATGATGAAGAAGGTCCCTATCAACGAAATCGGAATAGCCAACGAGGGAATCAGGGTGGTGCGCCAGTTACGCAGGAAGGCGAAAATAATCAACACCACCAGCACAAAGGCTTCTACAATGGTACTGCGAACCTCTTTGATAGAGTTGCGGATAAATACGGTTTCGTCCATATAAACGCCGCTTTCGTACTCAGCCGGCAGGTCTTTCTTCACATCTTCCAACACCTCATATACCCGATCGACAATATCCACATAGTTGGCTCCCGGTTGCGGAATAATGATACAACTAACCATCGGGTCGCCGTTCAACTTCAAGATACTGCGTTTGTTTTCGGCATCGATTTCTGCAATCCCCACATCCTTGAACCGAACCACACGGTCTTCGCTACGACTGACAATCAGGTTATTGAAGTCCTCTACCGTTTGCAAACGGCCCAAAGTTCTCACCGTCAATTCCGTAGCATTACCTTCGATACGCCCCGAAGGCAACTCTACGTTTTCAGACGTAACCGCATTGCTGATGTCCATGGGGGTCAAACCGTATGCCGAAAGGAGCGCGGGGTCCATTTTCAACCGGATGGCCAAACGCTTTTCTCCCCATATTTCAACACTGCTGACACCGGGAATGGTCTGCAACCGTTCCTTGATATTCAAATCGGCATAAGTACTTACGTCGATAATAGAACGGGTCTTGCTGGTCAAATAGACCCCGAAAATAGGCTGGGCATCAGCGTCGGCCTTCGATACGGTAGGAGGGTCGATGTCCTTGGGCAATTTCCGCTGAACGCCAGACACCTTGTCGCGTACGTCGTTGGCCGCCGTTTCCAACGGAATTTCCAACTCGAACTCAATCGTAATACGGCTACTCCCGTCGCGACTCTGACTCGTGATGGAACGAATCCCGGATATACCGTTAATAGCCGCTTCCAGAGGCTCCGTTATCTGGGTCTCCACCACATCGGCATTGGCACCGGTCATGGTAGCACTTACATTGATGATGGGAGGGTCCACACTCGGATAGTCGCGCACCCCCAGGAAAGAGAGGCCAATCAACCCCACAATCATCACCAACAGATTCATCACCGTAGCTAATACGGGACGTTTTATACATGTAGAAGATAGACTCATAACGCAGGGATGTTTTCAATTATTTAATATCCGTAATATGGATGGAAGCATCGGAACGAATCTGCATCAGACCGGTAGTAATAATCGTATCACCCACTTCTATACCCGACAACACTTCTATCTGTTCGTCCGTCCGTTCTCCGGTTTCTACTGGGACGCTTTGTGCTTTTCCATTTACCAGTTTCCAGACGCTCTTTCCGCCCATTTCCGGCACGATAGCCTCGGTAGGCAACAGAATAGAATGTTCAGACTGGCTCGTTATCAAGTTCAAACGGGCAAACATCCCGGCCGACAAGCGGCTGTCTGCACGGTCGCACCGGGCACGCAACATAATCGTACGGGTTTCCGGATCAATCCGGGGATCAACGGCATACACCGTCGCCGTAAACTCTTTATCGGATGCCTCGATGGTAAACGACACCTTGGAATTGATCAACGGCAACCCCGCATATTTTTCAGGAATGGAAAATTCAACTTTCAACCGGTTGTCATCTACCAGGCGGCTTACCAGAACGCCCGGTTGCAGGTAGGCTCCCAAACTGACCTCCCGAAATCCGATCAAACCGTCGAAAGGTGCACGCAATTCGGTTTTGGCAATTTTTACATCCAGCAAGGCAATATCGGCCTCTACCATATTAAAATCGGTCTGTACCTGATCGTACTCCTCGCGGCTTACAGCCTCCTGTTCAAAAAGAACCCGTTGGCGATTCAACTTTTCTTCCAACAGCTTCCGTTGGAACGAGGCCCGCTGGTGCTGTGCCAACAAATCGGAATCGTCCACCTTCAACAATAAATCTCCTTTTTTCACCCGAGAACCCTCCTCAAAATAGATTCCCACCACTTTTCCGGCACTTTCCGCCGTCAAATCCACCTCTTCGTTGGGCAGCAGCGTACCCACAGCCGGTATCGAAGAGACCAGTTTTTGCTCTTTGGCAATACAAACCTGTACATTCAAGGTCGAAGATTTCGCTTTTCCCGGCATCGGATTTTCTTCCGGTTGATCTGCATTGTCTGGCCAATACCGATACGCAACAAGACCGCCGATGAAGAGCAGCGGCAATGATATCATCACAATTCTTTTATACTTAAACATCATTCATTAAGGTTTTATGTTGTATGTTTTCTTCTCCTATATTTTCATTGGTTTTATTTTCAAGCATAATGGAAAACATCGTATATAGCCCCAGCAAAACAATCAGTACCATCTGGGCGCCATGGGCCACAAATGCAAAAGCGCCGGCCTGACTTTCGCCAACACCGTAAATGACCAGCGTGGCCACAATGGCAAAATGCCACGGGCCCACCCCGCCCTGTACCGGCAATCCCATACTCAGGCTTCCCATCACAAACATGGTCAAAGCCGGCATGATACCCAAATGTTCACTGAAATCGAATGCAAACAGGCATACGTATAATTGTAAAAAATAACATAACCAGATCAATAGCGTATAAAACAAGAAACTGGTTTTATGCTTCATACGCACCACGGTAACGAATCCGCACCATAGATTGGAGATAACCTGCCGGATTTTAACCACCCACAAATGGTTCTTATATTTACGGAAAACCCATACTGTCAGCAGGACAAATAACACGATACCCAAATACATCCACGGCGATACAACGATACTGCGCAAGCTGTTCTCCAACGATGGATATTGCGACAAAAACCTAAAAAAAACGGGCATCTGTAATAAGAATACCCCTCCTGTCAACAAAGCTACCGCTATCGTATCGGACAAACGATCGGAAACTACCGATCCCAGTACCTGTGTAAAAGGCATCTTACTACGCCGCGCTATGTATCCGCACCGCCACACCTCCCCCAAACGGGGAAAAACAAGGTTGACCGCATACGTTCCAAAAATAGCATTTGTCAGACGTACCATTCCCGGATCGTTGCCCAACGACAACAACTGCAAACGCCACCTCAACGCACGCAACACGTGGCTCAACAAGCCAAAAAGCATGGAAAACAGAATCCACTTATAATGAATGCCCGACTGTAAGATTCGTATTATTTCCGCCGTATCCAGATGGCTGTACAGGTAAACAAAAATAGCGACCCCAAAAAGTAACGGCAATAAAAACTTAACTATATTTCGGACTATTTTTTTCAAATTATCGTGTTTTTAGCGATTAAAAACATTACTTTTGTGTGATACTTGCAAAAGTACGTATTTATAAAGGAATAAAACAACTTGACAGATTAAAATTAATGTTAAGAAAATACTCCGGGAGAGAATGATATGATAAAAAGCGTAAAACCCAAAAAAGCCTTAGGACAACACTTTTTAACCGACCTGAACATTGCCTCCCGGATAGCGGCAACCGTACAGGATTATACCCTCCCCATATTAGAGATAGGTCCGGGTATGGGAGTATTGACCCAATTCCTTTTACAACAGGGCAGTGATGTAACGGTGGTGGAAATAGACAAGGAGTCGGTAAAATACCTGACCGAACATTTTCCCCAACTGCAAGGGAGAATTCTGGAATTCGACTTCCTGAAACTACCGTTGGACCGTCTCTTTCCCGGCAAGTTTTGTGTAATCGGAAATTACCCGTACAATATTTCCAGCCAGATTTTTTTCAAGGTACTCGATTACAAAGAGCAGATTCCCTGTTGCAGCGGGATGTTACAAAAAGAGGTGGCAGAACGCATCGCCTCCAAACCGGGTAACAAGGCATACGGAATTCTGAGCGTACTGTTGCAGGCATGGTACGACATAGAGTACCTGTTTACCGTCGATGAACGGGTGTTCAACCCTCCGCCGAAAGTAAAATCGGCCGTCATCCGGATGACGCGAAACAGTGTAACACAATTAGGCTGCGACGAACAACTGTTTAAAACGGTAGTAAAAACCGGATTCAACCAGCGGAGAAAAACGTTACGCAATTCGTTGAAACCCCTTTTGCCGGAAAATGCGAAAGAGAAGATTTCCGATTCCATATTCGACCAACGACCCGAGCAATTATCGGTACCGCAATTCATAGAGTTAACCAACCGGATAGCCTCACTCCGGAATATGTAGAACAGAAAAACGGTTGTAAACATGACAGAATTTACTCCGGAATACATCGAGAACTTCCACCAAATCATCGCCCGCCGAGACGAACCGGAAGCATTCAAATTGTTGCAGGACCTCCATCCTGCCGACATCGCAGAGCTGCACAAAGAGCTGAGTTTAGACGAAGCCGAATTCATATACCTGTTGCTCGACAGCGAGAAAGCCGCCGAGGTATTGATGGAGCTGGACGAGGACGACCGGAAAAAACTGTTGAAACATCTCCCCTCGGAGACCATTGCCAAACAATACATCGACCACCTCGAAACCGACGACGCCGTCGATCTGATCCGGGAACTGGACGAAGATGCCCAGGAAGAGATTCTCTCGCACATCGACGACGTTGACCAGGCCGGCGACATCGTCGATCTGTTGAAATACGACGAAGATACTGCCGGTGGGGTCATGGGTACCGAGATGGTGGTCGTGAACGAGAATTGGAGTATGCCCAAGTGTCTGGAAGAGATGCGCAAGCAGGCCGAAGAGATGGACGAGATATACTACGTATATGTGGTCGATGACGACTTCCGCCTCAAAGGTGTTTTCCCGCTGAAAAAGATGATTACCAGCGCCTCGGCCTCGAAGGTAAAACACGTCATGAAAAAAGAGCCGATCTCGGTCAAGACAGATACCCCGATCGAAGAGGTGGCCCAGTCATTCGAGAAGTACAACCTGGTAGCCATGCCGGTAATAGATAGCATCGGCCGGCTGGTAGGGCGCATCACCGTCGATGACATCATGGACGAGGTTCGCGAACAGGCCGAACGCGACTACCAGTTGGCATCCGGTATCTCGCAGGACGTAGAGACTACCGACACCGTATTCGCCCAGACAGCGG
Source organism: Candidatus Gallibacteroides avistercoris (assembly GCA_018714665.1). Classification (GTDB taxonomy): domain Bacteria; phylum Bacteroidota; class Bacteroidia; order Bacteroidales; family CHK158-818; genus Gallibacteroides; species Gallibacteroides avistercoris. The sequence continues at coordinate 8,004 of DVNA01000174.1, forward strand.
CCCGGTTGCCGTGGCTGTTAATCGGGATGGCCGGAGGGCTGGCCAACTCGGTCATCCTGGGCAATTTCGAAAAAGGAATCGCAGCCAATCCGGCCATGGCCCTGTTTATTCCCCTGATCGGGGGGACGGGGGGAAACGTCGGCATACAGTCCTCGGCCATCGTCGTACAAGGCCTGGCCAACGGCTCTCTTTCGCTGCGCAACTCCGGCAAACAGATTCTCAAAGAAACGGGCGTAGCGCTCATCAACGCCTGCATGATATCCATCCTGGTATTCATCTACAACTGGATACGCATGGGCAGTTCAGACATTACCGTCTCCGTCTCGCTATCGCTCTTTGCCGTGGTGATATTCGCCTCCATCTTCGGCACCATCGTGCCCATTACGTTGGAAAAATTCAACATAGACCCGGCCATTGCCACCGGGCCGTTCATCACCATTACCAACGACATTATCGGGATGCTCATCTATATGAGCATCAGCACGGCCCTCTTCTAACAGGGCACACACCACACTACGGCAAACGGGGAAGGATTTCTGCCTCGAAAATAGATTTTTCGATGATGCGGTAGTGGGGAGCATACCGTTTCTCGAAATTCGGGGAGTGATGCACAACGTATCCGCCGCTGTCCAACAGCGCCGCTATGTCGCGGCGGTCGTTCTCAAATTCCGCCATCGAGGGATACTCCCGCTCGATGATTTGTAAAATCCGCCCCCACTCCTCTTTCCATTCGGATACCGGGACAGGCGTTATTCCCTGCACACTGCGCACAAACGCGCTGAAAAAGTCTTCGTACGGAACCAGCTGCTGCTTAATGACCGAAAGGTTTACCCGGTAGAAGTTTCCCTCCCATCCGGTCGGTTCAAAATAGGGGCCGGTTATTTCGGTATATGAGGCCAGCTCCCGACGCAGGTAAGCGCCGGCCGCAGCCGTATCGGACAACAAATGCCCCGGCCCGTACCGGTCCTGAAAAAAATTCTTGTACACATCTTTCAGGGTCGATTCGGGATACTCCCGCATCTGATAGACCAACGCCTGTTTTACTTTCTGTTCAAAAGAGTCGTCCTGTTGACGGCACGCCCCACCGAGGAACAACAGCAAGACGGCTACCCCTCCCAATAACAACCGCCTCATGCACCAAAGCGGTTTATCGTTTTCCGGATTTCCACCAACCGCGCAAGCAACCCCTCCAACCGGTCCAACGGGAGCATATTGGCCCCGTCCGATTTAGCCTTGGCCGGTTCCGGATGCGTCTCCATAAAGAGACCGTCGGCCCCCACGGCTACGGCTGCCCGGGCAATCGTCTCGATCAACTGGGGCAATCCTCCGGTTACGCCCTGCGTCTGATTGGGCTGCTGCAACGAATGGGTAACGTCCACAATCACCGGGAATCCGAACTGCTGCATCTGCGGAATTCCCCGATAATCGACAATCAAATCCTGGTAACCGAACGTAGTTCCCCGTTCGGTTACGGCCACCTGCCTGTTACCGGCATCCACCACCTTTTGGACGGCAAACTGCATGGCCTGCGGCGAAAGGAACTGTCCCTTTTTGATATTCACCATCTTCCCGGTACGGGCAGCAGCCACCAACAGATCGGTCTGCCGGCACAAAAAGGCGGGAATCTGCAACACATCCACATACGGGGCCGCCATCTCCGCCTCACGGGCATCGTGGATGTCGGTTACCGTCGGGATATCGAACGTTTCTCCCACCTTCCGGAGGATTTTCAACGCCTTTTCGTCCCCGATTCCCGTAAACGAATCTACCCGCGAGCGGTTTGCCTTCCGGTACGAACCCTTGAAGATGTAGGGTATCTGCAACCGGTCGGTAATCTCCACAATCCGTTCGGCAATACGCAAGGCCATCTCCTCGCCTTCAATCACACAAGGTCCGGCCAGCAAAAAGAACAGTCCGCTGTCTGTATGTTTTAATCTGTTCAACTGCATGATATTATATATGTTATTGATTTAATACGTGTATGGTATGGCAAGCCACCAGGGCGGCGGTTTCGGTACGCAACCGGCTTTCGCCCAGCGAGACGGGGAGAAAGCCGTTGCCAAGCGCCAACGCCACCTCCTCTTCGCTGAAATCGCCCTCCGGGCCTATCAGCACAAGAACGTCGGAACCTGGCCGGTAGCGTTGTTTCAAGACGCTCTTCTCTGCGGCATCTCCGCAATAGGCAATAAATTTCTGTCCCTCAAACGGTTGACAAACGAACCGTTTAAAATCGGTCATCGGCGTCAAGTCGGGCAACGTCGCCTTTAACGACTGCTTCATAGCCGAAACCAATATTTTTTGAATCCGTTCTGTCTTCACCTCTTTCCGCTCCGAATAACGGCAACGCAACAACGACAAGGCATCCACCCCTATCTCGGTGGCCTTCTCGGCCAACCATTCGATACGGTCCATGTTCTTGGTAGGAGCCATCGCTATATGAATCTTTACCGGCCACGGCCGGGGTTGGGGCAAGGCCGACACAATCTCGACGGCACAACGTTTTTGATGCGCCCGCGTAAGAATGGCCCGATAAAAAGTACCCTTCCCGTCGGCCAGCACAATCTCGGTACCCTCCGAAAGGCGCAACACCTTGGCACAATGCAGCGACTCCTCCTCGGGCAGCTCCCGTATCCGTTCAATATCCGGTGTATAAAATATATGCATATTCTTCTGTTTCGTTTTATCCGATAATAGCCCCCATAATAGTAGCCGATATACAAGAGACCAACGCCCCGCACAACATCGACAAAAAACCGTATTTCACAATCTGTTCCCGATGCGAAGGGACCAATGCGCCCAACCCGCCTATCAACATACCGATCGATCCGATATTGGCGAACCCGCACAACAGGTAAGTAGATATGACAATCGATTTTTCTTGAAAAAACAGACCGGCATTTTTCAACGCTGTCAAATCGGCATAGGCCACAAATTCGTTCAATACCAGTTTCGTCCCCAGCAATCCTCCGACGGCCAAGAGATCTTGCGAACAAACGCCCATCACCCACGACACCGGCATAAACAGGCAACCCAACAGCAGCTGGAAGTTCAGTTCCGTATAACGTCCGTCGGTCCATTGCGAGATGCAGTTGTTCAATCCGGTATATTGGCCTATCAATCCGCCCAGCAAGTAGTTGGCCATGGCCACCATGGCGACAAATGCCACCAGCAAGGCACCAACATTCACAGCCACCTTCAACCCTTCGAGCGCTCCGCTCACAATAGATTCCAACAAATTCTTTTTCTTACCTCCGTCTTCATCCGCAACCAGGCTGTCGACTACGGGTTCTGTCTGGGGAACGATGATTTTGGCTACCACAATCACCGCCGGAGCCGCCATGACCGAAGCTGAAATCAGGTACTTGGCGAATTGCAAGCGGGACACCGGATCATTCCCTCCCAACATCCCGATATAGGCTGCCATTACACCGCCGGCAATGGTTGCCATACCGGCACTCATAATCAAAAACAGTTCCGAACGGTTCATCGAGGGAAGGTAACGTTTTATCAGCAAAGGCGCCTCGATCAATCCCAAAAAGACACTTCCCGAAACGCTCAATCCCTCCGCTCCCGATATGCCGAATATCTTTTTCAGACACCATGCCATGCCTGCTACCAGTGTCTGTATGACGCGCAGATAGTACAACAAACTGGTCAATGCCGAAAAAAACACCAGCGTGGGTAATACCTGAAAAGCAAATATGCTCCCGAATTTCTGCGAATCGACCAAACTCCCAAACAAGAACGAGGCTCCTGCTTTCGAGAAATCCATCACCTTCACAAACACCTTACCCAACAACAGGAAAAAAGATTCGACAGCAGGAAGATACAAAATACTCAATGCTATAACGATTTGGAGCGACAACCCGATTCCCACCAACCGCCAATCAATATTTTTCCGGTCCTTGCTCAACAGTACGGCAATTGCCAGCAATACGGCCAACCCTATCAATCCCCGAAAGAGAGAGCCGATACTCATCCCCCCCGTTGCCAAATGCAAAGCAGGAGTCCCTCCCTCAACGGAGGGAGAAGAAGCGGTAGCAAAAACCGCCTCCGGCAAAAGGAAGAAACAGAAACACAACACAAAAATTTTTAAATATTTATCCATAACCGTACCGCTACAACCGGAAAATATATTTCGGGGAAATGCCATCGACGGCAAAACTACTAAAATGAAACCTATTGAATACTGTTTTTTTCTCTTTTTTTCAACTCCTGCTGTATCTGCGATGCCAGTTCGTAAGCCTCCGAGGCTACTGCCTGGTTCAACCGCTCCTGCAACTCCTCGTCATCCATATCTGTCCAGTCATCCGGTCTCTTCTCTTTTACCGCAGCAGCCTGAGAAGAGGTCTCATCAAAAACGATACCGAACTCACGGACAATCTCTTCGGTGGTATAGATAGGCGCTCTGGCCCGCATGGCGATGGCTACGGCATCGGAGGTACGCGAGTCGATGCAGATACGGCGTGTACCGTCGTCAAACAACAATTCTGAACAGAATACCCCATCGTCGAACTTATAAATAAAGACCTCCACCAGACGGACACCGAAGCTGTGGGCAAAACTGACAAAAAGATCGTGCGTCAAGGGACGGGGAGCAACCAGGTGCTCCAATCTCATGGCAATGGCTTGCGCCTCTGAACTGCTGATCACAATCGGGATACGGCGCGGACCATCCTCCTCCGCCAGAATCAAGGCGTAAGCCCCCTTTTGTATCTGGGCATAAGTAATACCCAACACGTTTAACTTTATCCGGTTTTCTTTTTTTTGTTCTTCCATATTTTCGTTTTTTACAAAAGAGAGCGATCGCACAAGAGTCCCAACAGAAAAGGACAAACTGAACAGAACGCGTCGTATATTCTATACAACAAATATAGAAAATTTCAACCAATCAACAATTCTCCTCTCAACAAAGCCTTTCCTATTTTTTTCAAGAGAGACAACTCCATCGATTTATTTTTTATCTTTACACCAGATTTTAATTCTCATATTATGAAAAACCCACTCCTTATCCTGCTGTTTTCCTTTCTCTTTTGCGCAGAGAACAACCTCGCGCTGGGACAGACCAGCGACGTATATGCCCAACAGCGTTCCACCTGGCTGCAAAAAGCCGAAGCGGCCAAACCCCCGCTAATCAAACAGAACAAGAAACCGGTGTGCGTGGTAAAAGCCGTCAAAGACACATCGGCCTATCAGGGATGGAAAACGGAAAAGACAGGAGAAATAGAGAGCTTTTACCGCTCCTCGTTCAAACAGAACAACGTTCGGATAATCGATTTCGGTGAACACCTGACCGGCACGTTCAGCTGTACGTTCGACACGCTGGGCAACATATCAGACGCACCCGTACGGTTCAAACTCACCTTTGCCGAGATGCCGGCAGAACTGGGCGAAGCCTTCGATCCCTATCCCGGAGGGCTCAGCCGGGCCTGGCTGCAAGACGAAATCGTCACACTACCCTACACCCCCTATACGATTACCATTCCCCGCCGTTTATCGTTCCGGTATGTCAAGATAGAGCTGCTGGCCGCCTCCTCCTACTTCGACGTATGCATATCCGACATCAACATGACGGCAACCTCGTGCGTACAGGAGTCAAAATTTACACTTGCCCCTCAAACCGACCCGATGATACAGGCCATCAACCGGGTCGGGCTGGCCACCCTGAAAGAGTGCATGCAAACCGTATATGAAGACGGCCCCAAACGCGATATGCGCCTGTGGATAGGCGACCTCTACTTAGAGGCATTGGCTAACACCTACTCCTATCAAAACAACGACCTGACCAAACGGTGTCTCTACCTGCTGGCCGGGCTGGCACAACCCTCGGGGATACTCAACTCCAACATCTCCGAAATGCCCACTCCCCGCGCCCAGAACTCCATCACGCTGGACTACTGCCTGCTCTACAACGTCGCCCTGCACGAATACCTGCAAGTATCGGGCGACCAGCAGACCGCCCAGGAGCTCTGGCCGGTAGCCCTCAACCAGCTCCGCCTGGCACAATCCTACCTGAACGAGGAGGGACTGTACGACACCGCCAAACAACCCCAATACTGGCTCGTCTTCGACTGGAAAGACAACTTCGACCGCCACGCCAGCATCCAGGGACTGATGACCTTTGCATTCCAACACACCTGCCAACTGGCCGAACTGTTAGGGCGAGAAGATGAAATCAAAGAGATTCCCGGGTTGATCAAAAAGATGAAGAAGGCATCCCGCAAATACCTGTACGACAAGAAACAGGGGGTATTTGTGAGCGGGCCCGACAAGCAGGTCTCCTACTTGTCGCAAGCGTGGATGGCCCTGTCGGAAACCCTCAGCCAGAAAGAGTGCGCCCGGGCCCTGCTAACGGCCATCGAAAATCCCGCAGCCTGCTACCCCGGCTCCCCATACGGGTACCACTACGTCATAGATGCACTCATCAAATGCGGACTACATCAAGAAGCCCGCGACATGATGCTTTACTACTGGGGCGGCATGGTACAAAAGGGCGCCGATACCTTCTGGGAGGTTTACGACCCCAACGACGACTGCCGCTCGCCCTACAACTCGCACCTGGTAAACAGCTACTGCCACGCATGGAGCTGTACCCCCGTATATTTTATCAACAAATACCCCGAAATATTCCAGAAATAGGAGGCATTACGACCTCCCTTCCCCTTCCAGCAAGCGCTCTTTTCTGCGAGAAAGAGCGCTTGCTTGTTTACCGACAAAAAGAGACAGATACCTCCCGATACCCAATCTTCACAGAATCAGCCCACCAGCAAGAAAGCACAAAAATGTCCTGAAAACGAAACCCCATTTACACAATTTATGACTATCTTCGCACATAAAACAACCCCACACCCCCAAAGAAAATGATAGACCAAGCCACCGTAAACCGAATCTTAGACGCAGCCAACATCCTGGAAGTGGTCTCCGATTTCGTCTCCCTGCGGCGACGGGGTGTCAATTACGTGGGGCTGTGTCCTTTCCACGACGAAAAAACCCCCTCGTTCAGCGTCTCCCCTTCCAAAGGCATCTGCAAATGTTTCAGTTGCGGCAAAGGAGGCAGCGCAGTACACTTCATCATGGAGCACGAACAGATGTCGTACTACGAGGCCCTGAAATACCTGGCCAAGAAATACAACATCGAAGTACAGGAGCGGGAGTTGAGCGACGAAGAAAAAAAGGCCCAGGGCGACCGCGAGAGCATGCTGATTCTGAACACCTTTGCCCAAGAGTATTTTTCAAACCTGCTGTTCAACCACATAGACGGCAAATCCATCGGGATGGCCTATTTCCGCGAACGGGGATTCCGCGACGACATCATACGAAAATTCAAACTGGGGTACGCCCTCGAACAACGCGATGCCTTCGCTACCGAGGCCCTGAAAGCAGGATACAAAAAAGAGTACCTCCTCAAAACCGGATTGTGCCTGGAAAGCCAGACCGGGCAGATGAACGACCGTTTCCGGGGCCGGGTCATCTTCCCCGTATTCAGTCTCTCGGGCAAAGTAATCGCCTTCGGGGGACGCGTACTCAAAAAAACGGATAAAACGGCCAAATACGTCAACTCGCCCGAATCGGAAGTGTACCACAAAAGCAACGAACTCTATGGCATCTTCCAGGCCAAGCAGGCGATCGTCAAGAACGACAAATGCTTCCTGGTAGAGGGCTATACCGACGTGCTCTCCATGCACCAGGCAGGCATAGAAAACGTCGTGGCCTCTTCGGGTACCTCCCTGACAGCCGGACAGATACGGCTCATACACCGCTTTACCGACAACATAACAGTACTGTACGACGGAGACAGCGCCGGCATCAAAGCCTCCCTGCGAGGCATTGACCTGATCCTGAAAGAGGGGATGAACATCAAAGTGGTACTGCTGCCCGACGGAGACGACCCCGACTCCTTCTCCAAGAAACAGAGCGCCGCATCGTTTACCGAGTACATCAACTCGCACGAAACCGATTTCATCCGGTTCAAGACCAACCTGCTGTTGGAGTCGGCAGGAGAAGACCCCATCCAGCGGGCCTCCCTGATCAGCGACACCGTACAGAGCATCGCCATCATCCCCGATACCATTGTCCGGTCGGTCTATATCAAGGAGTGCAGCCGGCTGCTCGACGTAGATGAACAGGTTCTGATCAAAGAGGTCAACAAAACCCGATACCGTCAAATACAAAAAGAGAAAGAGGAAATTACCCCCCTCCCTCCGGGACAAGAGAGCGAAACCATCAACGAGGCCATTGCCCAGAAAATCCAGACGGCACAACCCACTGACTCTTTCCAGAAAGAAAATTCTCCCGCTCAACCCGTCCCGTCTTCCCCCCTCGACCGGTATGAACGGACACTGATCCGGTACGTGGTACGCTATGGAGAAGATATATTGTTTACCGTAACCGAAGAGGAGGGTGAAGAACCGGCGCAATACCGGGTAGCCTCCTACATCGAAAAAGAGCTGCAAGGGGACGACATCTCCCTGCAAAACTCCCTTTACGCCCAGATACTGGAAGAGGCCTGCCAACACATCGCCTCCGAAGAGAATTTTTGCTGCGAACGGTATTTCATCTCCCACCCGGAGAATCCCGTCAGCCAACTGGCAGTAGATCTGGTCAGCGAAAAATACCAACTCAGCAAATACCATTCCAAATTCCAGAAGATAGAGACCGAGCGGGAGCAGTTGTACCATCTGGTACCCCGTGCCATCTTCGAGTTGAAAGATGCCATCATCAAACAAGAGCGGAAGCGACTGAACGAGCAGCTGAAAAAGGCCTCCTCGGAAAACGACTTCGAGAAAATCCGCCAAACGATGGAAGAAATAGCCCGGCTCGACGAGATCAAAGCCATCCTGGCCAAAGAGTTAGGCGAACGGATTATCATAAAACCCAACATATAGCACACACATGATGAAAAGAAAAACCTTTACCCTTATCGCTCTCGGCGTACTCGTGGCAGCCACAAGCACACTATCGGCCAAAACCAAGGTCATTGCCCACCGCGGATACTGGAAAACCGACGGATCGGCACAAAACTCACTCACCTCGTTACGCAAGGCAAACGCCATCAAAACCTACGGCAGCGAACTGGATGTATGGCTCTCTACCGACGGCGTACCGGTTGTAACGCACGACCGTACCATTACCCCCAACAAACTGGTAATCGAATATACCCCCTACGCCGTATTGAAAGGCATCAAACTGTCGAACGGCGAAACAGTTCCCTCCCTGCAAGAGTACCTGACCGTTGCCAAACAGTGCCAGGATACCAAACTGATTATCGAACTGAAATCCCACTCCACCCCCGAAAAAGAGACCCGCTTAGCCGAAAAGGTTGTAGAGATGGTCAAAATCAACGGGTTGGAAAACAAAGCAGAATACATCGCATTCAGCCTACACATGACCAAAGAGCTGATACGGCTGGCCCCCAAAGCCGATGTCTTTTACCTAAACGGCGACCTCTCGCCCCAGGAGCTGAAAGCAATCGGCTGTGCCGGACTCGACTACCACCTGGGGGTCATGCAAAAGAACGAAAACTGGTTTAAAGAGGCGCACGAATTAGGACTCAAAGTCAATATCTGGACCGTAAATACCCGGGAAGATATGCAATATTGCATCGACAAGGGGGCAGACTTTATCACCACCGACCAGCCCGAACTTTTACAAGAGGTACTCAAAGATAACTGACAAGTGCAGATTGTCCTTCCCCCGATATCAAAGGATTGCCTTTTATATCCATTAACACCGCAGCCGTCTCTTTTTGAGATTTACTACAAAAATTAAACAACTGCTTTGCAATCATTAAGAGCTATTTCAAAAAAAGAGTCCCCCCGTTTTGCATCTTTGCAGTCCAAACAGAAAAGAGTTATATGCGACAACTATTTTTTATCATTACCCTATTATTTACCAACAATATGATACAAGCCTCCAATCCGTTTCTGTCCAAATACAGAACGCCATACAGCACAGCCCCGTTCGACAAGATAAAGACGGAGCATTACGAACCGGCTTTTGAAGCAGGTATTCGGCAACACCAGCAGGAGATCGACGCCATTGTCAACCAGCGCTCCACCCCCACTTTTGAGAACACCATCGAGGCCTTAGACCGTTCGGGCGACCTCCTCACCCGGGTAAGCAGCGTCTTCTTCGCCCTGCTAAGCGCCGAAAGCAACGACGAGATGATGGAGATATCCCAACGCATCTCGCCCAAACTGTCCGAACACAGCAACAACATCAACCTGAACGAAGGACTGTTCCAACGGGTAAAAGCGGTGTACGACAACCGGGAGGAGATGAACCTGACGCCCGAGCAGACCATGCTGCTGACCGAAACCTACAACGGATTCGTCCGCAGCGGGGCCAACCTTTCGGGAACGGACAAGGAGAGATACCGGCAGCTAAGCAGCGAACTCAGCCAACTGACCCTCACCTTCGGCCAGAACGTATTGAAAGAGACCAACCGCTTCTCCATGCTGCTGACCGACAAAAAGGAGCTCGAAGGATTGCCGCAAGACATCATCGAGGCAGCCGCAGAGCTGGCGCGAGAAGAGGGCAAAGAGGGATGGCTGTTCAACCTCTCCTATCCCAGTTACGTCCCCTTTATGAAATACTCGTCCCGGCGCGACCTGCGCGAAAAGATGTACCGGGCCTACAACTCCCGCTGTACCGGCGGCGAGTACAACAACCTGGACATCATGAAACGAATAGCCGAAGTACGGTTGGAAATAGCCCGCTTGATGGGCAAAAACACCTACGCCGAATATGCCCTGGAACGGCGCATGGCACAAAACAGCCAGAACGTTTACAACCTGCTCAACCAACTGTTGGAAGCCTATACCCCCACCGCCCTGCAAGAGGTAAAAGAGGTGCAGGGATTCGCCATCGGCAAGGAAGGCAGGAACATCACGCTGATGCCGTGGGACTGGTCCTACTATGCCGATAAACTGAAAGATGCCAAATACGACCTCAACGACGAAATGCTGAAACCCTATTTCGAGCTGGAAAATGTCAAAAAGGGAATCTTCGGCCTGGCTACCGACCTCTACGGCATCACCTTCCAGAAGAACGAGGCAATACCCGTTTACCATCCCGAGGTAGAGGCCTTCGAAGTAAAAGATGCCGACGGCCGGATGCTGGCCATATTATACACCGATTTCCATCCCAGAAGCGGCAAACGCAGCGGGGCCTGGATGACCGAATTCAAAGGACAATGGCGCGAGAAGAACGGCGAAGACAGCCGCCCACACATCACCATCGTAATGAATTTCTCCCGCCCATCGGGGAACCAGCCGGCACTCCTGACCTACGACGAAGTGGAGACGTTCATCCACGAGTTCGGGCACGCCCTGCACGGGATGTTTGCCAACACCACCTATCCCTCGCTTTCGGGGACAAACGTTTATCGCGACTTCGTGGAACTCCCCTCCCAAATCATGGAAAACTGGCTGAGTGAGAAAGATTTCCTGGACCGCTTTGCCGTACATTACCAGAGCGGCGAGAAGATTCCCGAAGCACTGGTCCAGAAAATCCGGGATGCCGGTAACTTCAACGTCGGTTACGCCTGCCTGCGCCAGCTCAGTTTCGGGCTGCTCGACATGGCCTGGCACACCATCACCGCTCCCATCGACACGGATGTAGCCACCTTCGAGAAAAAGGCCACCGCCTCCACCCAGATATTGCCTGCGGTAGAGGGAGCCGTTACCGGTGCACAATTCAGCCACATCTTTTCAGGCGGATATGCTGCCGGATATTACAGCTACAAATGGGCCGAAGTACTCGATGCCGATGCCTTCGCCCTGTTCAAGGAACGAGGAATATTCGATAAAGAGACAGCCACATCGTTTCGCAAGAACATCCTCGAAAAGGGTGGAACCGAACCGCCCATGGAGCTTTACAAACGTTTCCGCGGAAGCGAACCCTCCATCGAGGCCCTGATGAGAAGAGACGGCATCCTCCCATAATCCTTCCCGGAAAGAATTTTCAATCCTGGGTCAAGCGCCAGAAGGCCTCTATCCAGGCCAAATAAAAAAGCAGCTCCCGCACAAGCGAGGGCTGCTTTTTTATTTGGCATATCCTACCGATTACAATTTTGCTTTGATCGCTTTCGATTCAGCTTCGTATCCGGGTTTGTCGAGCAAGGCAAACATATTCTTCTTGTAAGCCTCTACCCCCGGTTGGTCAAACGGATTTACCCCCAGCAGGTATCCGCTGATGCCGCAAGCCTTTTCAAAGAAATAGATCAACTGACCCAAACAATATTCCGTAATGGCCGGTATCTCTATCTTGATGTTGGGGACACCACCGTCCACGTGAGCGATTTGTGTGCCCAGTTCTGCCATCTTGTTTACCTGATCTACCCGTTTCCCGGCCAGGAAGTTCAACCCGTCGAGGTTCTCTTCGTCCGAAGGAATAACTACTTCGTGTTCCATGTTCATCACCGACAAAACGGTTTCAAAGATGGTACGTTCGCCCTCCTGTATCCATTGTCCCATGGAGTGCAGGTCGGTCGTAAAGTCTACGGCAGCCGGGAAGATTCCCAGATGGTCTTTTCCTTCGCTTTCACCGTACAACTGTTTCCACCATTCGGCAAAAAAGTGCAGTTTGGGGTTGAAGTTGGCCAATATCTCCGTTTTCTTGCCAGCCTTGTACAACGCATTGCGGGTAGCCGCATAGATGGCTGCCGGATTCTGGGCAAAGGGAACCTGGTCGCCACACAGTTTTTCCATTTCAACCGCACCGGCCACCAGTTTACGTATATCGAAACCGGCTACGGCAATCGGCAACAAACCTACCGGAGTAAGTACAGAGAAGCGCCCTCCTACATTGTCGGGAATGACAAACGTCTTGTATCCCTCCATCGTGGCCAACTTGCGCAATGCTCCTTTGGAGGCATCGGTAATGGCAACAATCCGTTTCTTGGCCACCTCTTTGCCGACCTGATTTTCCAGCTGTTTTTTCAACAGACGGAATGCAATGGCCGGTTCGGTCGTCGTACCCGATTTCGAGATATTGATAATACCAAACGATTTATTTTTGAGAATCTCCTGCAATTCGTACAGATAATCTTCTCCGATATTTTGTCCGGCATAGAGCACAATCGGGTTCTTCTTGTCAGCACTCATCCAGACAAAGGTATTCGACAATGCATCGATCACGGCCTTTGCTCCCAGATAGCTACCGCCTATACCGATAACCACCACTGCCTCGCATTGGCTCCGCAGGCTTTCTGCCGTAGCTTCAATATCACTCAAATGGGCTTCACTAATCGACGAAGGCAGGTGCAACCAACCCAGGAAATCATTTCCTTTACCTTTTCCCGATTCCAACAAAGCAGTACTCTCTTCTGCCTTTGCTGCATACGCATAGACCTCATCCCGGGTAACACAACCCAGCGCTTTGTCTATTGACAATTTTATTGTTTCCATATCTTCTGAGGAATTAAAAATTTACCAGTTTTTATTTGAACGTTTGAGACAAAGCCTCGACCTGGCTCTCTGCAAACTGTTTTTGATACAAGATGTTGTAAACGGCTTCCAGAATGGGCATCTCCACCCGGTAATGCTCGTTGATCTCCTTGATACATTTGGTTCCGTAATACCCTTCGACAATCATCTCCATCTGTATCTGGGCCGCCTTTACCGAATAGCCTTTCCCGATCATGGTCCCGAAATTGTAATTCCGGCTGAATTGCGAATAAGAGGTTACCAACAAGTCTCCCAGATAGGCCGAATCACAGGTATTCCGTTCGATGGGATGCACCGTATTGACAAAACGGGTCAACTCCTGGATGGCGTTCGATACCAGTACGGCATGGAAATTATCCCCGTATTTGACCCCGTTGCATATTCCGGCGGCAATGGCATATACGTTTTTAAGTACCGATGCATACTCAATACCTATCACATCATTGGAAATAACCGTTTTGATAAAGTGGCAATGCAACAGCGAGGCAAGCATTTCAGCCTTTGCCGTATCCGGACAGGCAATGGTCAGGTACGAAAGTCTTTCGAGCGCCACCTCCTCGGCATGACAAGGTCCGCCCACTACCGCAATGTTCTCCTGAGGTACCTGATAAAACTCATGCAGGTAATCGGTTACAATCATGTTTTCCTCCGGAACAATCCCCTTGATGGCCGACAGAATAAGTTTGTCCTTAATCGGGACCTTCAACTTTTTCAAATGGAGTTTCAGATAGGGCGAAGGGGTAACCAGAATCAACGTATCAGACTCTTTTACCACCTGATTAAGGCTCGAATAGAAAGTTATCCGGTCAGTATCGAACTGCACGCTGGTCAAATAGGCCGGGTTATGGCCTACCTTCTGGAACTCCTCTATCCTGTCTTTACGGCGCATATACCAATGGATATGCGAATGGTTTTTAAGCAACAGCTTGGCAATGGCCGTCGCCCAGCTTCCACCTCCTAAAACCGCTATCTTCCCGGGGAATGCCATACTCTATCTCTCCCGCACTATTTTTTTGCATTTTCTACCCAACCTGCCACATCGGCCGGAGCGGGATTCTGCAAATTGAGTTTATATTTCTTATTCAGCCCGCATATCTCCTGATGCAATTTATTGGGATTGGCCTCCCGCAGCGACTCAACGGTCAGGTATCCGCCCTTTTGAATCACTTCTACCCACTCCTGAGGGATACCCAACGCTACATATTGGGCCGGACTGTCTTTCTTCTGTGTTTTTTCGGGACGCATTTGCGGGAAAAGAAGCACCTCCTGGATGGTAGTCTGCCCGGTCATCAGCATCACCAGACGGTCCATTCCGATACCTATCCCACCCGTGGGAGGCATCCCGTATTCGAGAGCACGCAAGAAATCCTGGTCAATAAACATCGCCTCGTCATCCCCTTTTTCCGACAAGCGCAACTGTTCCTCAAAACGTTCGCGCTGATCTATCGGGTCATTCAACTCAGAATAAGAATTAGCCAACTCCTTGCCGTTCACCATCAACTCGAACCGTTCGGTCAGTTGCGGATTGTTGCGGTGGCGCTTGGTAAGGGGCGACATCTCGATGGGATAATCGGTAATAAAGGTAGGCTGGATATAGTTGCCTTCGCATTTTTCCCCGAAGATTTCGTCTATAAGTTTTCCCTTGCCCATGGTTTCGTCCACCTCGATATTCAACTGCCGGCAAACTTCCCTCAACTGGGGTTCGTCCATACCGGTAATATCGATTCCGGTAAACTCCTTGATGGAATCGGTCATGGTAATCCTTTTGAAGGGAGCCTTAAAACTGATTACGTTATCGCCCATCTTTACCTCGGTGGTTCCGTTGGTAGCCAGACAGGTCTTTTCGAGCATCTCTTCGGTGAACTTCATCATCCAGTTGTAGTCCTTATAGGCCACATACAACTCCATCACGGTAAATTCGGGGTTGTGCGTACGGTCCATCCCTTCGTTGCGGAAATCCCGTGAAAATTCATATACCCCTTCAAAACCGCCCACAATAAGGCGTTTCAAGTAAAGTTCGTTGGCAATACGCAGGTATAGCGGGATGTTCAACGTATTGTGATGAGTAATAAAAGGCCGAGCCGAAGCGCCGCCCGGGATGGATTGCAAAACGGGAGTATCCACTTCGATGTAGCCGTGCGCGTTCATAAATTCGCGCATGGCATTGAACACCTTGGTCCGTTTGAGGAAAATCTCTTTTACCCCGTCATTGACAATCAGATCGACATAACGCTGGCGATACCGCAATTCCGGATCGGTAAAGGCATCATACGCCACGCCGTCTTTCATTTTGACAACAGGCAGCGGTCGCAACGATTTCGAGAGGATGGTCAACTCCTGGGCGTGAACGGTAATTTCGCCCATCTGCGTACGGAACACGAAACCCTTGATCCCAACGAAATCTCCTATGTCGGTCAATTTCTTGAAAACCGTATTGTACAGTTCCTTATCTTCACCGGGGCACAAGTCGTCGCGCGAAATATACACCTGTATCCTCCCCTCCGAATCCTGCAATTCGATAAAAGAGGCCTTACCCATGATGCGGCGGCTCATGATACGTCCGGCAATAACTACCTGCCGGGGAGCGTCGTCATCCTTGAAAGAGGCTTTTATCTCTTTGGTATAGGCCGTTACCTTGTATTCGGCAGCCGGATAGGGGTCTATCCCCAATTGGCGCATCTGGTCAAGACTGTTGCGTCTGATAATCTCTTGTTCGCTTAAATCCAATGAACTCATACGTGTCTGTTTTGCAGCGAGGTTTTATGTACCCAAAATTTTCATCTACAAGCGCATAATGTCCCCGCCAGTATCTATTCCTGTAAATTTTTGCAAAAATACGAAAGTTTGCTCTAAAATACACATCCCGAAGGTAAAAATATAATAAACGACCCGGCACCCAAACATCCGGTCCCATCCATTATTTTTCTCCGTCAATACAAATTACAACGTCAAACCCAACCATTTTCAGTACCACTTATTCCAAGAAGCGAAAAAAATATCCATATCTCCTGCACAAAAAGGGAACCAGCAAAAGACATCCTCCCGGCCTCTCCCCCCGAAGTACAAGGCATTTCGCACATCTGTTGATAAAAACAAAAAGGGAGTACCATTTCTTACCCCCTTCTGCCTTATCTCTTTTTAACAAACCTCACTATCCTTTCTCCAACTCATCATCCTGCTCCATATTCAGAATCTCTTTCAACTTGTACCGATCCAGAATGACAATCTCCTGCGGCGTAAAATCTATAATACCTTTCTCTTTCAAGTCATTGAGGGCCGCCATGAAGATAGAACGCTGTACACCGAAAAACGAATAGAGATCTTTTTGTTTGCAAACAATCCGAATATCGGTCGATTTACGTTGGGTAAAACTCAATATCCAAAAAGCCAAACGCTCCTTGACATCACCGGTAGAGATGGAAAGAAACGACTCAATCGTCTTTTGCGAACGACGGGAAAGAATATTCAGCAAATTAATCAAAAAAATCGATTCGTTTTGCAAGATAGAGACAAACGCCGCTTTGCTCACCTGCATGATACCGGTATCTTCCACCGCAAAAACATCACCGGGATAAAACGTACTCCGCCCGAAGAGATGGTTCGGCGCAATTACATTGGGAGCGCTAATCACCTCCGAGACCTTTATTTTTCCGCTTTTATTAACAATCTCGGAACGAACCTTTCCGGACAAAATGAATTTCAAATGCGTACACTCTTCTCCCTTACGAATAACCTGTTCGCCTGCCGGATATTTCAAAAAGTGAAATTTTGTCTTTTCGATCAGCTCTGAAATCTTATTCCTACTTATCCCTTGAAATATAGGAAGTTGCATCAGATTTTCATACATACCGTTCATCGCTCGAAATATTTTATTCGCCAAATTTATAAATAATTCGTGTAAATAGTTAATATCAGAACAGAAAAAGAGATAAAAATGTTTTAATATCAGATGTTAAATCTTTCTCATAGCACCTCAAAAAATTCCTT